>NZ_JBFRVD010000004.1:0-10586 GCF_041474985.1 Vibrio sp. 10N.222.49.C9
TGTTCATAAAGGGTGTTGTAACGTTTTAAGTCATCGGGTTTCATGGGGTTACTCCTGTGAACGACCATCAGGGTGATGGTGTTACAAGAGTATGGTTCGCACTCGTTTTACTCTGCCGCGTAGCGGCTTCGTTCAACTAATAGAAAAAGAATAAGGTTAATAGGGACATGACAACACAAACAGAATTTGGCTTAAGAGAGTATCTGGCTGAGGAAGGGCGTTTATTGATTACGTCTCCAAGTTTTGATTTTGATTCTTATGAAGTGTTAGGTGAAAAGCTGGTGGCATTGCTGTCAGCGTCTGTTGTTGAAAAACAATGGGACGCCGATATGCACTCTTGGTTGATTGATTTTGAAGATTGTCGAATGTTCTTAAAGTCTGAGCATTACAGTGAATCAATTTGGTTTGAGTCGTTAAACGCGGAAGAAAGCCGAGAAGAGTTTGATTATCTCGCGACGCTTTTCAAGCGCGGTTTTTAACTTTAGGCATAGCTTCTAAAGCACAGCTTCTAGCGCTATTCACCAATAAAAGTGAGGATAAACGTTTGCGTTTGTTCTCACCATTGCAGCCAATATTGATTAATGTATAATCGCCCGCCGCTCAATAGAGCAAATTATAGAAACATTTTTAATTCACATTATTGGTAAGAGCTTTCTTGGATTATTCGAAGAAATGACTCGATTTGGGTTCCCTCACCCCCAAACCAAACTAAAAAGGTACAGCATGAGTAACTTTACCCCTGCGCAACAGCGCAAAGCCCTAGCACTATTAGTTTTGTTCCATTTGGTGATTATTGCGTCAAGCAACTATCTGGTTCAGCTACCTTTTACCGTCTTCGGTATGCACACCACTTGGGGTGCTTTCACTTTCCCGTTTATCTTCCTAGCGACCGATCTGACCGTACGCATTTTTGGCGCGCAGCTTGCCCGTAAAATTATTTTCTTAGTGATGTTACCAGCGCTGGCCGTTTCTTATTTCTTGTCAGTGGTGTTCTTTGAAGGTTCATTCCAAGGCTTTAGCCAACTAGGTGAGTTCAACTTGTTTGTTGCACGTATCGCCGCGGCGAGCTTCATGGCTTATTTACTGGGTCAGATCTTGGATGTACATGTTTTTAACCGCCTACGTCAGCTTAAACAGTGGTGGGTAGCCCCAACATGCTCAACGTTATTCGGTAATGCCATTGATACCATCGCATTCTTTGCGATTGCTTTCTACCAAAGCCCAGATCCATTTATGGCCGAGCATTGGACTGAGATTGCCTTAGTCGATTACGGATTCAAACTTATCATCAGCTTAGGCTTGTTCGTGCCTATGTACGGCGTGCTTCTTAACTACATTGTTAGAAAGCTAACCGCAGTGAACCCTGACTTTAAAGCGACAGGCGTGAACGCTTAAGTTTGAGATTTGTAACACAAAGCATTAATGCAGCGATAAGAAAAAGCCCAAGTTAGTCTACTAACTTGGGCTTTTTTTAATTTCTAGCGTCAGATACTAATATCAGAGGCATTTAATATTCAATGGCCAGCCAATATCGGTTTGTCTATTCGACTCGATCTCTAGCTCTGCAGCGGTCAGCGGATTGTCAGCTAACCATTGCTTAGAAAGCGTTAGGGTTAGATTGTTGTCATTCGTCGTCAGTTTGAACTCAGGCTCTAGCGCTGGGTTACGACGGTGGGTCAGCAAAATAGCTAAACGCAGAATACGTAAAATACGCTTGCTGCTGGTGCCTGAGATAGCGTGTTGCTCTGGTAATGAGGTTAACTGTTCACGGTAGCGACGAGTTAACTCACCCAAGTAGTGCTTTTGCGCTCGAGTAAAGCCAGGTAGGTCTAAGTTTTGCAGCAGATAAGCGCTGTGCTCACCGCCTTTTTTGAAATCGATGGTTAAACCAATCTCGTGAAGCTTAGCTGCCGTTTGCAATAGCACACCAGCTTGAGGTTCTGAAACCCACGCTTCGGCGCCCGCTTGGTCTAGCAGCGTTTGTGCGACTACAGCAACTTGTTCACCGTAGCTTACGTCCATTTGGTAGCGTGATTGAACACTCTTAATGGTACGCGCTCGGATATCTTCTTGGCGAAGCTCATCAACCATCTCGTAGGCTAGGCCTTCACGGAGTGCGCCGCCTGCGAGTGTCATTGAATCTATTTCAAGCAACTCAAAAATAGCAATAAGAATGGAAAGGCCACTCGGGAACACTAATGCGCGTTCAAGGGTAAGTCCTTCGATTTCTAGCTCTTCCAAGCGCTCAGTAATCATCGCTTGTTTCTGTAGACGCTTAAGTTTGGCATGAGTAATCACTTCATCCATGCCTTGCGCCAACATGATCTCTTGCAGTGCTTGAACGGTACCGCTGGCGCCCACACACACATCCCATCCGATATCAGTGTAGCTATCTAGGATAGGAGCCAACGTCGACTTCGCCGCTTCAATGGCGTTGTTAAAGTTGGTAGCGGTTAATTGGCGGTTTTTAAAGTGGCGCTCAAGCCAAGTAACACAGCCCATCTTTAGGCTGGTTAGTGCTTTCGCTGAGAAGCCTTCACCTATGATCATTTCGGTGCTTGCACCACCAATATCAACGACCAGTCGGCGGCCGCTGCCACCAGAAGTGTGTGCTACGCCTTTATAGATCGTCGCAGCTTCTTCTTCACCAGAGATAACATTGATGTCGTAACCAAGGATCTGGTTCGCTTTCTCTAGAAATATATCCACATTGATAGCGGTACGTAGGGTCGCTGTACCCACAATGCGGATATTTTCTTTCGGAATATCTTGCAGTCGCTCTGCAAAGAGACTCAAACAGTCCCAACCGCGCTGCATAGCTTCTGTACTAAGCGCATTATTTTCATTTAAGCCTGCTGCTAAACGCACTTTACGCTTAATCTTAGCCATGGTTTGTACGCTGCCATCGATGTGACGCACAACGAGCATATGAAAACTGTTCGACCCGAGGTCGATAGCAGCATAAAGCGGGGGTGACACTGTTTGACTCATAAGCGACTAAGCTTCCTTGTTATGACGCGGTTGGCGTGGGCGACGGTTCTGGTTTGGTTTACGGTTACCGTTGCGTGGGCCATTGTTGTTTGAGCGGCGTTGTTGCGGGTTACGTGTACGTAAGCGCATCGGTGCTGGCAGATCTTCTAGTAGTGCAGAAGCATCGTAGTCAGACATTGGGATAGCATGCTCAATGTATTCTTCGATTGGTGGCAAGTTGATTGCGTAATCTTCACAAGCAAAGCTGATCGAGTGACCGCTTTCACCAGCACGACCTGTACGGCCGATACGGTGAACGTAATCTTCACAATCATCAGGTAGGTCGAAGTTGAATACGTGTGTTACTTGAGGAATGTGTAGGCCACGAGCTGCAACATCCGTTGCGACAAGAAGGTCAACATCACCTTTGGTGAACTGCTCAAGAATTTTTTCACGTTTCTTCTGAGGAACATCGCCAGTTAGCAGGCCTACACGGTGACCATCGGCAGCCAAGTGGCCCCAAACTGATTCACATTTGTGCTTCGTGTTAGCGAAGATGATTGCGCGATCTGGCCATTCTTCTTCGATTAACGTTTGTAGAAGAGCCATCTTATGTTCGTTAGAAGGGTAGAACAGCTCTTCTTGAATGCGGTGACCTGTTTTACGCTCAGGCTCAACAACCACGTGCTCTGGGTTGTGCATGTGCTCGAACGCTAGCTCTTGTACGCGGTAAGACAGCGTCGCAGAGAACAGCATGTTCAGGCGATCTTTTGGCTCAGGCATACGGCGGAACAAGAAGCGAATGTCTTTAATAAAGCCCAGATCAAACATACGATCGGCTTCATCAAGCACAACAGCTTGAATGTGGTTAAGGTTAAATACCTTTTGCTTGTAGAAATCGATGATACGGCCAGTCGTACCAATTAAGATATCTGCGCCTTCTTCGATTTTACCTAGTTGCTTGTCGTAGCTTTCGCCACCGTAAGCGAGTGCTGCTTTGATACCCGTGCTTTCAACCAGAGAGTCAGCATCGTTGTAGATCTGAATCGCGAGTTCACGCGTTGGTGCCATAATAATTGCACGTGGCTGGTTAGGCTTACGCCCTTCATGCTCAGGTGTTTTTAGCAGGTGGTTAAAAGTAGCAGTTAGAAACGCAAGCGTTTTACCAGTACCCGTTTGGGCCTGGCCTGCAATGTCTTGGCCGGTGAGCAGTACCGGGAGCGCCAAGGCTTGGATAGGGGTACAATAATCGAACCCTTTTTTCTCCAATCCTTCAATGACTTGAGGAAGTAAATCCAAGTCGGCGAACTTTTGCTCTGTGATATGCGTCTTTTTCATTGCTATAGAATATCAGCTTAAGCTTGCAATACGAAAGTAAATACATTCCAATAGGGCATCTATTTACTGGTTATCATCCAACCAGTTCTAAAAAATACATTGGAGTGGAAGATGAGTGATAAGATTTTGCAGCTAACTGATGACGGTTTTGATAACGATGTAATCAATGCTGCAGGCCCTGTTCTTGTTGATTTTTGGGCAGAATGGTGTGGTCCATGTAAAATGATTGCGCCGATTCTTGATGAAATCGCAGACGAGTACGAAGGCAAGCTCACAATCGGTAAATTAAATATCGACCAAAATGCTGGAACTCCACCAAAATTTGGTATTCGTGGCATTCCAACGCTGCTTCTTTTCAAAGATGGCGGCGTAGCAGCAACTAAAGTTGGTGCATTGTCTAAAACTCAACTTAAAGAGTTCCTAGACGCTAACCTTTAATTAGGTGAGCCTTTGAAAAGAAACCGCGCAGTTAACAAATGCGCGGTTTTGTTTTTTCTAAGCTATGGACTAGTCTTAGTTTTAGTGCTAATTTATCGCACGTTAATTGAACGAATTTCTCTTCTTGGTCGATCCTGTGACCAACTCCTTCTTAACTTAAGAAAACAGATCCTATTTTGACTAAACAAACTTCCACCACTATGAATCTTACTGAACTGAAGAACAGACCTGTGTCTGAACTTGTTAAACTTAGCGAAAGCCTAGGTCTTGAAAATCAAGCTCGCCTAAGAAAACAAGACATTATCTTCTCCATCCTTAAAGCGCATGCAAAAAGTGGTGAAGACATCTTTGGTGATGGTGTTCTAGAAATTCTTCAAGACGGTTTTGGTTTCCTGCGTAGCGGCGACAGTTCGTACCTTGCTGGGCCAGATGATATTTACGTATCACCAAGCCAGATTCGTCGTTTTAACCTTCGCACTGGTGACTCGATTGGCGGTAAAATCCGTCCACCTAAAGATGGCGAACGTTACTTTGCACTGCTTAAAGTAAACACGGTTAACTACGACAAGCCAGACAACGCTCGTAACAAAATCCTTTTTGAAAACCTGACTCCTCTTCACGCCAACGAACGTATGGTGATGGAAGCGGGTAATGGTGCGACTGAAGATATCACAGCTCGAATTCTTGACCTTGCTTCACCTATAGGTAAAGGTCAGCGTGGTCTGATTGTTGCTCCGCCTAAAGCAGGTAAAACAATGCTTCTGCAAAATATTGCACAAAGCATTGCACGCAACCATCCTGAGTGTGAACTAATGGTTCTACTTATCGATGAGCGTCCAGAAGAAGTAACAGAAATGCAGCGCCTAGTTAAAGGCGAAGTAATCGCATCGACTTTCGATGAGCCAGCATCTCGCCACGTACAAGTAGCAGAAATGGTAATCGAGAAGGCGAAGCGTCTTGTTGAACACAAGAAAGATGTGGTTATCCTACTGGACTCAATCACTCGTCTAGCTCGTGCTTACAACACTGTTATTCCTTCATCAGGTAAAGTTCTTACTGGTGGTGTTGATGCGAATGCTCTACATCGTCCAAAGCGTTTCTTCGGTGCGGCACGTAACGTAGAAGAAGGCGGTAGCTTAACTATCATCGCAACTGCACTGGTTGATACTGGTTCTAAGATGGATGAAGTAATCTACGAAGAATTCAAAGGTACAGGTAACATGGAACTGCACCTTAACCGTAAGATTGCTGAAAAGCGCGTATTCCCAGCGATTGATTTCAACCGCTCTGGTACTCGTCGTGAAGAGCTTCTTACTAAGAGCGATGAACTACAGAAGATGTGGATCCTGCGTAAGATTGTTCACCCTATGGGCGAAACTGATGCAATGGAATTCCTTATCGATAAGTTAGCAATGACTAAAACGAACGATGAGTTCTTTGACGCAATGCGTCGTCAGTAGTCTTGATTAGCTGATAGTTATTAAAAAGCGCTGCCTTCGGGTGGCGCTTTTTATTTGCATTTTATAGCGACAGCTTGCAGAATGAGCAAAAGTGTTAAAAGGAAGTTAAAATGCAACATGGACTGTTGTCATCATTACTCCTGTCTACTTCACTGTTACTTTCCCCGGTCGGTATGAGCTATGCCACCGAGATGTCTCCAATTACAGTAGAGTCTTGGCTTGAGAATGATCAAGTAAAACTGAAAACTGCTGAACTACTAGAGCTTGTCGTACGTGACGAAGTCAATTCGCTACGCTTTGCGCTTGAGCGCCTGACATTTCCCCAGCAAGAGGTGGCTCGTTACCAACTCTTGAAGAAGCTTGAACAGCAAAAAATCGTACTCACACCCAAGATGTCTATCTTCATCGAGCAGCAACTTGCTATCACGCCCACTTATCAAGTCTTAGAACGTGGCGATGGCTATGAGTTTACGGTACCTGCCTTTAATTACCCTTCAATTGCTAATCGCCTTATTAAACAATGGCGTCAAGATCAGAAGACATTGGTATTTGTGCTAGATGCAGAGAAACAGGAACTCGACCTAAAAGAGTGGTTATCTGGATCTGAACATCAAGTTCAAACGCGAGAAGCGTTGCTCATTAGAGAGCTAGACAGTTTGTCTCCTGAAGCGGTTGATTACCTAACTAAGCAACTCACCGCATCTTCTATTGTTAGTTGGTTACCTTCTACTGAGGTGGTGGTTCGATTAGCGCAAGTGAGCGAAGACCCAGAGGTTTACAAAATTCTATGGCGAATGAAGGCCGATTATCATAGCCAAGCTGAGCTAGTTCGCCTTGCTGAAACCAAACAAACGTTCGCGCTTGAACAGGTGATGGCAGCGACTAAGAACCCGCGTTTGAAAGATGAAGCGATTACTTTGCTTACCAAAGTTAACCCGTTATCAGAAGAGGTGAAGCTGTTCCTTGTCTCTAGGATGGCGATTGCTGATGAAGCGCCTTTAGTCGCGCGTGAACTCGCCAAACAAGGTCATACGCGATGGTTGCAAGATCTCGTCAATGATAACCCTCAGGTGAAGAGCTCTTTGATCGAGCAAGCATTACCGTAAAGTGGATTTTGCCTCTCAATAACCACACTAAAAAGGGGGATCTCAGCGTCACCCTTTTTGATATACTGAGCGCAGAATAATCAGCATGTAGAAGTCCTATGAGTTTTAAAGATTTACGTGATTTTATCGACCATCTTGAAAGTATTGGTCAGTTGAAACGCATTTCTCACCCAGTCGATCCAGACTACGAAATGACCGAGATTAGCGACCGTACTCTACGTGCTGGTGGCCCGGCTCTTTTGTTTGAAAATCCAGTAGGCTATGACATGCCTGTTTTGACCAACCTATTTGGTACACCCAACCGTGTTGCTATTGGTATGGGGCGTCAGGAAGTCAAAGAACTGCGTGAAGTGGGCAAGTTGCTTGCTTACCTAAAAGAACCTGAGCCACCAAAAGGCTTTAAAGACGCTCTTGATAAACTGCCTGTGTTTAAGCAAGTCTTAAACATGCCGGCTAAACGCCTTCGCAAAGCGGCTTGCCAACAAGTGGTATGGCAAGGCGATGACGTCGACCTAGATAAAATCCCTGTGATGAGCTGTTGGGCTGACGATGTCGCGCCATTGCTAACATGGGGTTTAACGGTTACTCGTGGTCCAAACAAGAAACGCCAAAACTTAGGTATCTATCGTCAGCAGAAGATCGGCAAGAATAAAATCATCATGCGTTGGTTAGCCCACCGTGGTGGAGCACTGGATCTGCGTGATTGGATGGAAACCAACCCAGGTAAACCATTTCCAGTATCTGTTGCGTTCGGTGCAGACCCTGCCACCATTCTTGGTGCGGTTACGCCAGTGCCGGATACTTTATCAGAGTACGCGTTTGCAGGCTTACTACGCGGTAGTAAAACTGAGGTCGTTAAATCAATCAGCAACTACTTAGAAGTTCCTGCAAGTGCAGAAATCGTGATGGAAGGTTATATCGACCCGAATGAGTTCGCGGATGAAGGGCCTTACGGAGATCATACTGGTTATTATAACGAGAAAGAAAAGCACCATGTGTTTACTATTACTCATGTAACCATGCGCGAGAACCCTATCTATCACAGCACCTATACTGGCCGTCCACCTGATGAGCCTGCGGTATTAGGTGTTGCGCTAAATGAAGTGTTTGTGCCTATTCTTCAAAAGCAGTTCCCAGAGATTGAAGATTTCTATCTACCGCCTGAAGGTTGTTCGTACCGAATGGCAGTCGTGACCATGAAGAAGCAATACCCAGGTCACGCTAAGCGAGTGATGATGGGTGTATGGTCTTTCTTACGCCAATTCATGTACACCAAATTTGTATTGGTGTGTGATGAAGATGTGAATGCACGTGATTGGTCTCAAGTAACCGCAGCGATGTGCGAACATATGGATCCGTCACGCGATAGCCTGATGATAGAGAACACGCCGATCGATTCATTGGATTTTGCCTCACCCGTGGTTGGGTTAGGTTCTAAGATGGGTCTAGATATCACTAAGAAGTGGGACGCAGAGTTAGCGTTATCGCCAGATGTCCAAACAGCACCTGTAAATAGTGAACATATAGAGGGTAGCTTGGCTGAGTTAACCAAGGTTCATCCTGAAATTATTGATGTTCACCTGCAAAACGACAATGCCAGCATGGTTGTGGTGTCTATTGATAAGCAAGCTGCCGGTAATGGTAAGAAAATCATGGAAGCGGTTTGGTCTCAATTTGATGAGAACAAGTTTGTTATCGTGTGTGATGGCGATGTCAATGTGAGTGATTGGAATGACATCATTTGGGCTGTAACGACAAGAATGGATCCGGCGAGAGATACGTTATTCCTGCAGAACGAAACTGGACACTCAAAAATGGGTCTCGATGCGACCAATAAGTGGGAAGGTGAATGCCTGCGTGAGTGGGGTGTACCAATCACAAAAGATCCTGATGTTGTGAAAAAGATTGATAGCATCTGGGAACAGCTAGGAATTTCATGAGCTACCAAGTAGTCTTATACCCAGAAAACATCAGTTTCACAGTAGAAAAAGGGCAAACGGTCTTGGATGCTGCGCTCAACAGCGATATCTATTTCCCAAACCGTTGCCAAGTTGGCGCATGCGCAATGTGTATGTGCAAAAAATTAGAAGGGCAAGTGAGTTACCACCTTGAACCCATGCTCACAGAGAAAGAGCAGCAACAAGGCTGGATTTTTGCTTGCCAAGCATTTGCAGAAAGTAATTTAGTTCTAACCTTTGCCGATTAAGGGTTAGTAAGAGGAAGAACATGACTATTAAATGTAAAGTGAAGTCTATCGAGCCTTTGGCTTGTAATACTTACCAAATCCTACTTCACCCAGAAACACCGGTCGCTTTTAAAGCGGGCCAGTACCTGATGGTTGAAATGGGCGAGAAAGATAAGCGCCCATTCTCTATCGCAAGTAGCCCTTGCCGCCACGAAGGTGAGCTTGAGCTGCACATTGGTGCTGCCGAGCACAACGCTTACGCACTAGAAGTGGTTGAAGCGATGAAGAAGGCACAAGCTGAAGATGGCGATATTGCGATTGATGCTCCACACGGAGATGCTTGGATCAAAGAAGAAAGCGATCGCCCTCTATTACTTATTGCTGGTGGCACGGGTTTCAGCTACGTGCGCTCTATTCTTGATCACTGCATCGCGCAAAATAGCTCGAAAGAGATCTACCTATACTGGGGCGCAAAAGATGAGTGCCAGTTATATGCTAAAGAAGAGTTGGTTGGCATTGCAGAAAAGCATAGCAATGTGCACTTTGTACCGGTAGTAGAAGAAGCACCGGAAGTTTGGCATGGCCAAACAGGTAATGTGCTTGAGGCTGTTATGCAAAGTTTCGAATCATTAGCTGATTTCGATATCTATATTGCAGGTCGTTTTGAAATGGCGGGCGCTGCAAGAGACCTATTTACTCAGAATAAAGAAGCAAAGCGTGACCATATGTACGCTGATGCTTACGCATTTATCTAACAATACCCTTAGATTTTGAGCAAAAAGAGAGCAGAAATGCTCTCTTTTTTACGTTTAGGTGAACTATTAGGCAGTTAACCCCTATTTATTCATTTTTCATGAAAAAGTAGTTGCTAAGCTGAGAGGGTTCCCTATAATGCGACACCACTGAGACGGCAGACGCCACAAGGCTTCAGCAAGAATCAGCAAGAATCAGTAAGACGGAAAGCGACAAAAAATTAATTTTCAAAAAGTGTTTGACACTGAATGTTAATTCGCTAGAATGGCCGTCCTCTTCGAGAGGCTCCTTACTTAAAAGGAACGCTCAAGAAGTTAAGCTCTTTAACAATTTAAA
>NZ_JBFRVD010000005.1:0-9370 GCF_041474985.1 Vibrio sp. 10N.222.49.C9
TCATTCAGTGGTAATAATGGATGGCGCAGGATGGCATACCGATGATATTGCTAACCCATTTGATAATGTCAGTATTATCAAATTGCCGCCATACTCACCAGAGCTTAACCCTATAGAGCAAGTGTGGAGTTGGTTAAGGCAACACTATCTAGCAAACCAAAACTTCATTGATTATAACGATATTGTTTCGAAGGTCTGTAGCGCTTGGAATGGATTTCTTGAGTGCAAAGATCGCGTCACAAAAATGTGTACAAGAGATTGGATTGACCTGATCAGTTAATTTTCCGGATTGGTATAATATACGCCATTAGCAAAGCCGCGGATTCTCCTACTTACCAAAACAGCGCGTGTTGGGAGTCTAAACCTCCAACCTTTCCATATACTAAGCCTCAGCAGAAATACTGGGGCTTTTTTGTATCTGCTGCTTCTACGAAGTAATGTTGGGATAACTAGGCGCTCCTAGCTCACCTGCGTGCTCGAATCTCCGGAGTGCCTACTCATTCCAGCCTTGCCATATTTAAGACTCTAGTCTGCACGTCTCGGCAGAAATGCTAGCACTTTTTATTCCTGTCATTTTTACAAGTATCACTTGAAGTACCATGTGTTCCTTTAGCTATCTCTATCGAACACTGATTTAGTGCAGCCTTGCTGTATTTAATGACTTAGTTCAAAGCTAAAGCTTTCTGTTCACCACTCATCTAGCTCCGTAGTCCTGTTAATAACTAACGCTATTCTAGCGAGACGTTGAGTCCCGTTATTTTTGTTTCCAGGTGAAAGGTGAAGCCTTTCGATTGAAGCTTATATAACTTGAGAGTGGGTTATTGGGTAGACTAGCGAGTGGGCAGAAGAACTAATTCTCTGTATGACTTAAGCTCCTTAAAGAGTTCTGTCCACCCACATTAAGGCTTTCGATTACTCAAATATTAGCTGTATCAAATATCGATATGAGCTCTATGTTCCACGCATATCTTTCAGCGATAGCTCCAGTATGGGAATTGGTGAGTTTGACTTTCATTGGGTATAAAAAAGGCCACCTAAAGTAGGCGGCTTTGGTTGATCTATCTAGGTGTTAATCTAGCTCTTTCTCTGCTTGTTTTGCTTTCTCTATCATAGGAGTGATTGTTGAGCCTTGAACTAGAATAGAGAACACAACAACGGCGTATGTCATGACAAGGATTATCTCTTTTACATCTATTGCTTTGTCTTCAATTACCCAGATACCTGAAGGGATCGAAAGTGCCATGGCTAATGCTAAGCCACCGCGTAAGCCACCCCAAGTTAGAATCTTAATCGACCACGGGTTGTAAGTTCTAAAGCGTTTAAATCCGATGTAAGACAAGAAAACACTCAAGTAACGTGCACTCAATACTAGAGGGACTGCGAACGCCATTAAGATCCAGTCTTCTTGGTGGAATTTGAATAACAGCATCGACATACCAATTAGTAGGAATAATACGCCGTTTAAGAATTCATCTATCAACTCCCAGAAATGATCTAGGTGATCTTCACTCTCTTTCGAGAATCCGATAAAGCGAGTCCAGTTACCAATCATGATACCTGATACCACCATCGCTAATGGGCCTGATACATGTAGAACTTCAGCAAACGCATAACCAGCAGTTGGGATGCCGATGGTTAATAGCAACTCCATCGAGTGGTCATCGGTATTGCTGATTAGGTAGTGGAATACAAGACCTAAAACAAAACCGTAGACGATGCCGCCAATTGCCTCTTGAACGAATAGCATGGTCACACTACCGACGGTTGGCGCTTCTGTGCCGAATGCGATAGTAAATAGGGTTACGAAGATAACTAAGCCAAAACCATCGTTGAATAGAGATTCTCCCTCGATTTGAGTAGAGATTCTTCTGGGAGCGTCGAGTTTCTTTACTATTGCTAGCACGGCGATGGGATCGGTTGGAGAGATTAGCGAGCCAAAGAGTAGGCAGTAAATCAGATCAAATTGAATACCGATGAACTGGCAAAACCCGTACAGCACAAAACCGATAAAGAATGTTGAAAACAGCGTAGCACCTAACGCGAGTACTGTTATTTCCCATTTCTGGTCTTTTAGGTTTGGTAATTTGATTCCCAAACCGCCTGCAAATAGTAAGAATCCTAATATCCCTTTTAGAAGGAAATCTTCAAAATTGATACTGGCAACGGTTTCTGAGGCGATGTCAGCCAATTGGAACCAATTGTTTTGTCCCGCAATGATAATTAATAGAGATAACATCATTGAGCCAGCTGTAATGGCGATGGTTGTCTGCATTTTACCAATTTTTGTATTCACGAAAGCAATAAGCATGGCTGCAGCGGACAAGAAGCATAAGGTGTAATAGACCGACATTGGGATTCCAACATGTAACAAAGTATGAATATGAATTTTCGTTGTCTCATGCTCAAATAGCAAACATTTTTTTGTCATGACTCAGTAATCAATTTCCTTTTTTAGACGTCTAGACTCCTTTTTAATGTGTGATAGGATGGAGGGATAATTAAAGGAATGAGGTTGTACCGTGGGAAGTAATGTAAGGCAAAAGATTGACGCTCTGTTGAAGCAACGAATTTTACTGATTGATGGTGGCATGGGCACCATGATTCAGGATTATAAATTGGAAGAGCAAGACTATCGTGGTGAACGCTTTGCTGATTGGCACAGTGACTTGAAGGGCAACAATGACCTTTTAGTTCTTACACAGCCTAAGCTTATCAAAGATATCCATATGGAGTATTTGGAAGCTGGGGCTGACATCCTCGAAACCAATACCTTTAACGCTACAACCATCGCTATGGCCGACTATGATATGGAAAGCCTTAGTGAAGAGATTAACTTTGCTGCTGCCAAGCTTGCTCGTGAAGCAGCTGATGAATGGACTGCAAAGACCCCAGATAAACCTCGCTTCGTCGCGGGTGTATTAGGCCCTACCAACCGAACTTGTTCTATCTCGCCTGATGTAAACGATCCAGGTTACCGTAATGTTAGCTTTGACGAACTGGTTGAAGCCTATTCTGAATCGACTCGCGCGCTCATTAAGGGCGGTTCAGATTTAATTCTTATTGAAACTATCTTTGATACGTTAAACGCGAAAGCGTGTGCCTTTGCCGTTGAATCTGTTTTTGAAGAGGTGGGTATTGCTCTTCCAGTGATGATTTCCGGTACCATCACTGACGCATCAGGTCGTACCCTTTCAGGACAGACGACAGAAGCATTCTACAACGCCCTTCGTCATGTAAAACCAATCTCATTTGGATTGAACTGTGCATTGGGCCCTGATGAACTGCGTGAGTATGTCGGTGAGATGTCTCGTATCTCAGAGTGCAATGTTTCTGCTCACCCTAATGCGGGTTTGCCTAATGCATTTGGCGAGTATGACCTTTCTCCTGAGGATATGGCTGAACATGTTAAAGAGTGGGCTGAAAGTGGCTTCTTGAACCTAATTGGTGGGTGTTGTGGTACTACTCCAGAGCATATCCGTCAAATGGCTGAGGCCGTTGAAGGTGTAACGCCGCGTCAATTGCCAGACTTACCAGTTTCTTGTCGTCTTTCGGGACTAGAGCCACTGACGATAGCTAAAGAATCTTTGTTCGTGAATGTAGGTGAGCGGACCAATGTTACCGGCTCTGCACGCTTTAAGCGCCTTATCAAAGAAGAGCTCTACGACGAAGCCTTGAGTGTAGCTCGAGAGCAAGTCGAGAATGGTGCTCAAATTATCGATATCAACATGGATGAAGGGATGCTAGACGCCGAGGCGTGTATGGTTAAATTCCTGAATCTATGTGCTTCAGAACCTGAAATCTCGAAAGTACCTGTTATGGTCGATTCTTCTAAGTGGGAAGTTATCGAAGCTGGCCTAAAGTGTATTCAAGGCAAAGGCATCGTTAACTCAATCTCTCTAAAAGAAGGCAAAGAGAAGTTTGTTGAGCAAGCCAAATTAGTTCGTCGTTATGGTGCTGCTGTCATCGTGATGGCGTTTGATGAAGTCGGGCAGGCTGATACTCGAGAGCGTAAAATCGAAATCTGTACCAATGCCTACAACATTCTTGTTGATGAAGTCGGTTTCCCACCAGAAGATATTATTTTTGACCCGAATATTTTCGCAGTGGCTACTGGTATCGATGAGCATAATAACTATGCGGTTGATTTCATTGAAGCAGTAGGAGACATCAAACGCGATCTCCCGCATGCGATGATCTCTGGCGGTGTGTCGAATGTTTCATTCTCATTCCGTGGTAATAACTACGTCCGTGAGGCTATTCACGCGGTATTCCTATATCACTGTTTTAAAAACGGTATGGATATGGGCATTGTAAACGCTGGTCAGTTGGAAATTTACGATAATGTTCCAGAAGATCTGCGTGATGCTGTTGAAGATGTGGTACTAAACCGTCGTGATGATTCGACTGAAAGATTGCTGGATATGGCGACCGAATACCTAGAGCGTGCTGTTGGTAAGGTTGAAGATAAATCTGCATTAGAGTGGCGAACTTGGCCTGTAGAGAAGCGTTTGGAGCACTCTTTGGTAAAAGGTATCACCGACTTTATTGTTGAAGATACCGAAGAAGCTCGTGTTAATGCCTCTCGTCCTATTGAAGTGATTGAAGGTCCTCTAATGGACGGAATGAACGTTGTTGGTGACCTGTTTGGTGAAGGTAAGATGTTCTTACCACAGGTTGTAAAGTCTGCGCGTGTGATGAAACAGGCGGTTGCCCATTTAGAACCATTCATTAATGCATCCAAAGAAGTGGGCGCAACTAACGGTAAGATTTTGTTAGCGACCGTTAAAGGTGACGTTCACGATATCGGTAAAAATATCGTTGGTGTGGTTTTACAGTGTAATAACTACGAAATTATCGACTTAGGTGTGATGGTTTCTTGCGAGAAGATTCTCAAGGTAGCGAAAGAAGAGAATGTCGACATTATTGGCCTGTCTGGGCTGATTACACCGTCTCTTGATGAAATGGTACATGTTGCTAAAGAAATGGAGAGACAGGGTTTCAAGCTGCCTCTTCTGATTGGCGGTGCAACCACATCTAAAGCTCACACAGCAGTTAAGATTGAGCAGAATTATTCAGAACCTGTTGTATACGTAAATAATGCCTCGCGTGCAGTGGGTGTTTGTACCTCACTACTTTCTGATGAATTGAAACCCGCTTTCGTTGAGAAGCTGGATATCGATTACGATCGCGTTCGAGATCAGCACAATCGTAAGAAGCCTCGTACCAAGCCTGTCACGCTTGAAAGAGCTCGTGCCAATAAAGTTGCTATCGATTGGGATGCGTATACGCCACCGGCACCCGCTAAGCCGGGAGTTCACATCTTCAATGATTTTGATGTGGCAACTTTGCGTCAGTACATCGATTGGACTCCATTCTTTATGACATGGTCATTGGTTGGTAAATACCCTGCAATCCTTGATCATGAAGAAGTGGGTGAAGAGGCAAAACGTTTATTCAAAGATGCTAATGATTTACTGGATCGCGTAGAGAAAGAGAAGCTGCTTGAAGCGCGTGGTATGTGTGCCATGTTCCCAGCGAACAGTGTTGGTGATGATATTGAGGTGTATACCGATGAATCTCGTACCGAAGTTCTAAAAGTTCTACACAATCTTCGTCAACAAACAGAGAAACCAAAAGGCTTTAACTACTGTTTGTCTGATTACATTGCGCCAAAAGAAAGCGGTAAAGCGGATTGGATTGGTGGCTTTGCGGTTACGGGTGGTATTGGTGAGCGAGAGCTGGCTGATGAATACAAAGCGAAAGGCGATGACTACAACGCGATTATGATTCAGGCGGTTGCTGACCGATTGGCTGAGGCGTTCGCGGAATATCTGCATAAAGAAGTGAGAAAGGATATTTGGGGTTACTCGCCAGATGAGAATTTGTCTAACGACGATTTGATTCGAGAGAAATACCAAGGTATTCGTCCAGCTCCAGGTTACCCTGCTTGCCCAGAGCATACAGAGAAAGGTACGTTGTGGGAGCTGATGGACGTTGAAAAGGCAATCGATATGTCATTAACGACAAGCTACGCGATGTGGCCTGGTGCTTCAGTGTCTGGTATGTATTTCTCACACCCTGATGCTAGATACTTTGCTATTGCACAGATTCAACAGGATCAAGTGGATAGCTATGCTGACCGCAAAGGTTGGGATATGTTAGAAGCCGAGAAGTGGTTAGGTCCTAACATTAACTAGTTTGAATCTATGATGAGCTTTGATTCGTAAAGTAAAAAGAGAAAGGGTTGCTAAATAGCAACCCTTTTTGTATTTGTGATTTATCTGTCGATGATAAACGGACTTTCTATTCAAATAATTCTTGGTGCAGTTTTTGAATCGCCAACTTAGAAACAGATTCATTTAGTAAGAAGCACAGGTTGTGTGGGCTTGCACCGTAACAAATCATGCGTAGGTTGAAGTCTTCAAGAGTGCTGAATACTTGCTTAGCGTAGCCTTTGCTTTCACTCATATTATTACCAATCAATGCCACTAAACACAGGTCATGTTCCACATCGACTGAACAAAGCTCTTCTAGCTCAAGACGTGCTGCTTCTGGTAATTCAGGAGCACCACCAGATGTATCAGTTTGATCTAGGGTGAGTGAAACACTGATCTCAGAGGTAGTAATCAGATCGACAGAGATCTTATGTTTAGCAAGGATCTCGAACACTTTCGCAAGAAAGCCGTAAGCATGGAACATATTAGCGCTACGCAGCGTAACCATGGTTTGGTTGCAGCGAAGGGCGAGGGCTCTGAATAGTGGAGAGCTTTCCACCTGTTGGCGAATCCAAGTTCCACCCAACTCTGGTGCTTTAGAAGAGCCGACAAATACCGGGATTTGGTGGCGTAATGCAGGTACTAGAGTCGATGGATGCAAGATCTTCGCACCAAAGTTTGCCATTTCCGATGCTTCACTGAAGCTGATCTCTGGGATAGGAGAAGCTTTAGGTGCAATACGAGGGTCAGTGGTGTAAATACCCGGAACATCCGTCCAGATTTCTAGACCAATCGCCTTTACAGATTCGGCAATCAATGCTGCTGAGTAATCACTGCCACCGCGGCCTAAAGTCGTGGTGTTACCTTCGCTATCAGCGCCGATAAAACCTTGGGTAACGACAACTTGTTGTTGGCAAAGTGGAATCAGTTTCTCTTGCGCTAGAGCGGCAATATCTTCTAGTTGAGGTTCGGCTTTACCAAAATCATCATTAGTACGCATCACATCTCTGATATCAAAGCGAACAGCAGGAGTGCCTCGTTCAGAGATGATCTGAGCCAAGATGTGTGTCGACATCAACTCGCCACATGCGACAAGGTGATCCGTCAGTTTAGTACTTGTTTGGAATGATGCGGCCTCTGCAGCGCTCGCAATGTCATCAAGAATGCTGTGGACTTCTTTTTCGATGCTGATTGGATCTGCGAGTTGGTCAAGAATTGCGTTGTGAATGTCCGCTAATTGCGCCATTAGTTCCTGACGACGAGCTTTGTCTTGAACACCATTTGCTAGTTCAACCAGCAAGTTAGTGACACCAGAGCATGCACTACTCACGACCAGTTTCGTGTTTGAGTTGTTTTCAATAATGGCAGCACAACGGCTCATTGCTTCAAAGTTGGCAACACTTGTTCCACCAAACTTAGCGACATTAAAAGAACCAGCTACATTAGATGCACTCACGATATATCTCCCACGACTTCCTAAAATAAAATTACGGTTGGGTAATCCAACGTCCGATGTTTTTCGAAGAGAGTTTTAGAGCAAAAAGAGAGGAATTATTAGAATAGTAACCTCAGAAGCTCTTCACCATATAGAAATGGCGACAGTTGACGGGATTCAGCCCGCTCAACCGATAATAAAGGTCCTGCATCCTTTTATTATCTCGGCACTGCTCCCCATAAATGTTTTGTATTGGAAATGCGGTTCCACAAAACATCTGCCTGGGCAGTGCTCCTCTTCTGCTAGATAGCCGTTTCATTGAACGTTTTTGTGGTAACAATGTCAATCCGTAACTTGAGATAATTGAAAAATAATTTTAACAATTATGTGACAGTGGTTTGACCTCAATACTTATGGCTAATTGCTGAGGTAATCAATTTGCTTTAGGGTGGATTGTTCACAACATTAACGTAAGGGATGTACATGTCTAATTTACCACTCACTACTGCTATCGATAGCTTTTATCCACCACACCGAACGTTAATGGGACCTGGTCCTTCAGATATCTCACCTCAAGTGTTACAGGCTTTGAGCCGTCCAACCATAGGTCACTTAGATCCGCTGTTTATTGCGATGATGGACGAGCTTAAACAGCTTCTTAAATACGCTTTTCAGACTGAAAACGAATTTACGATTGCCGTTTCTGCACCGGGCAGTGCGGGTATGGAGACCTGTTTTGTTAACTTGATTGAGCCTGGTGAAAAGGTGATTGTTTGTCGTAACGGTGTCTTCGGTGAGCGTATGCGAGAAAACGTGGTGCGTTGTGGTGGCGAAGCGATCCTTGTTGATGACGAATGGGGCAAGCCCGTTTCAGTTGAAAAGGTAGAACAAGCATTGGCAGAAAACCCCGATGCCGTTGCTGTTGCATTTGTGCATGCAGAGACATCAACCGGAGCGTTATCTGATGCTCAAGCTATCTCTGCTGTCGCTCGTCAGTTTGATGCGTTAACGATTGTTGATGCAGTGACATCATTAGGTGGTGTGCCATTGCTGGTTGATGAGTGGCAGCTTGATGCGGTTTATTCTGGCAGCCAAAAGTGTCTGTCTTGTGTGCCAGGGCTATCTCCAGTGACTTTCTCTCAGCGTGCGGTTGATAAAATGAAAGCCCGTAAAGCACCAGTGCAAAGCTGGTTTTTGGATCAAAGTTTAGTATTAGGTTACTGGAGTGGAGAAGGTAAGCGTAGCTACCACCATACCGCACCCGTGAACAGCCTTTATGCTCTGCATGAGTCGCTGGTTTTGTTGAAAAATGAAGGCTTAGATAATGCGTGGTCTCGTCATCATGCGATGCACCAAGAGCTTAAAGAAGGCGTAGAAGCTCTAGGGTTAAAGTTTGTGGTTGATGAAGAGAGCCGCCTGCCGCAGCTTAATGCACTTTATTTCCCAGAAGGAATTGATGAGGCTAAGATCAGAACGCAGCTTTTAGAAGAATATAATCTTGAAATCGGTGCTGGGCTTGGCTCTTTGGCTGGTAAGGCATGGCGTATCGGCCTAATGGGTTACGGTGCTCGTAAAGAGAATGTCGCGTTGTGCCTAAAAGCGCTAAAAGATGTTTTGAAGTAGCTGCATGAACTGAAATTAAAAAGAAAAGCGCACGAGAGATCGTGCGCTTTTTTGTATCTACCCCAAGCTCCTACTGCCTACTCATAGACAGAACCTT
>NZ_JBFRVD010000006.1:0-11785 GCF_041474985.1 Vibrio sp. 10N.222.49.C9
AATTTTCCGGATTGGTATAAATAGCTAAATAGCTCAATATCTAAAGAGGCTTCAAATGTTCAGATATAAAAAAGCCCCGACATAGCGCGTATGTTGGGGCTTAAATCAGTAACTTCGATTATTTGATAGAGATGAGTTCTACATCAAAAATCAGAGTCGATGATGGTGGGATAGGGCCTGAACCGCCTTTACCGTAAGCTAGAGTGCTTGGAATAAATAGACGAACTTTTTGGCCTTCAACCATGTAAGTCAAACCTTCTTGCCAGCCTTTAATTACTTGCTTAAGAGCAAATGAGATTGGCTCGCCGCGCTCAACAGAGCTGTCGAAAACAGTGCCGTCGATTAGCGTACCGTGGTAGTGAACCGTTACTTTGCTGTTCTTAGTTGGGTGCTCTGTGCCTGTACCTTCTTCAAGAACAAGGTATTGAAGACCGCTTTCAGTCGTAATCACGCCTTCTTTAGTGCCGTTTTCAATTAGAAATTGTTGGCCTTGTTCGAAGTTTTCTCCGCCAGACTTATGATTCGTCCAAGTACGGTAAATCATGAAACCCGCCAAAAGAAAGACAATGACCGGGATGACAAATTTAGACATAGTAAAACCTATTTATATTGAGTGCTGAATTTCGTAGTTAATACAAAATGTGTTAATCAGTTGACTAAAGCCGTGATTATGGTTGAGTCAAAAGGTAGTTGATCGTTTTTGCAATGCCAGCAACGTCTTGGTGACCTGCTGTTAGTACTTGGTATTTACCGTTGATGATAAAGGTTGGTACTGAGTTGATCTGACCTTTTACTGAGATCTCTTCTGCTTGCTTAACGTAGTCGAAAAGAGCGACTTGCTGTTCTTTATTCAGCTGGTATGGGCTAACCAAACCACGAGAAGTAAACGCTGTCTCTAGTGCTTGTTGACGCTGCTCAGGTGTTGCATCTGCACCCATTTGAACGGCACCAAATAGGTCGTCCATGAATGCGTGGTCAGGCGTCGCATCAAGCTGCATCACTGCTGTGTAGTAGATCATTGCGCTGATTTGAGCGCTTTCGTTGAACGTCACGTGCATCTTGCCAATAGTTTGGTCTGTTAGAGATTCAATCTCTGGAATGGCACTTTCCATTTGACGGCAGTGACCACAGTTAAGAGAGAAGATTTCAGTGATCGGAGACAAGTTAAATTCTGTTAGAGCAGTAGGAAGCGCTTCGTATTGAACGCCTTTTTGTGGCTCGTCTGTTTCACTACAACCCGCGATAATGAGTACGGCAGCGAGTGCTGTGATGAATTTAGTAAATGGTTTAAACATAATGTTTGCTCTAGCGTTGAGAAGTCGTGAGATTCTAACTATTTAGTACGAATTGGAAAACAATTATAAGGTAAATAAATGCAAACAGTTCGAACTAGCGGCTGAACACAAGCTAGTAGACGGTTAACTGTGATCAACAGCACTTTTTTGGGTTCTGCTTTCTTTTCGTCTAAAGTTTTTCCCTCGGTGCCGATATAGACATTAGTGAATGGTTTATCTGCATGAGTGGTTGGTGAAGTAATGAGATATTTAGCGATAATGTTAAGCATAGCTTTGGCTGGGTGTGAAGCCACGTCACCAACTGACTTACTTGGCGGTGACATGCTAGAGACTGCACCACAAACCGATTACGACTTGATGCATCCTGAATGGGGTGTGGTTCAAACGACTCATGTAGCAAGCAATCGTGGGTACTCTATCCAGAGTAGCACTCATCAACACAGAACCATCACGACCAACTACGGACGTGGCGTTTCGACTAACGACCCACTGGAAGTCTTTTTAAGACAAAACCGCATCGATTTTGAAGTGTTGCCGGGTAACCATGTGATGGTAAAGCTTGAGCAGCACGTGAACTTTAAAACAGGTTCAGCATTCCCTGAGCCAGCGTATAATCAATGGCTAGATACGCTAGGCAGCTACCTTGCTCAACGCCAAGATATTGATGTGGTGATTGAAGGGCACACCGATAACACGGGCACAGATCGAATCAATGATCCGCTTTCAGAGCAGCGAGCAAAAGAAGTGAAGGCTCGATTAGAGAGTAACTACGTATCAAGTCGTTCCATCTATACTCGTGGCTTCGGTGAGTATGTTCCAGCTTGTACGAACGCTTCTGCGCAAGGCAAGGCGTGTAACCGCCGTGTTGAATTGATGCTGATTGTCACGAAGTAGTCGTTTGAAATTTCGCGCCCAATTTGAAGCGATTAACGCCAAATAACAGACATAAAAAATCCCTCACATTCGAGGGATTTTTTGTATCTGACTTTTGTTGCTTTATTGCTTATGCAAACTGCTTTTCTAAGTAAGTCACGATATCTGAAGATTCGTACATCCACTCAGTTTTACCGTCTTTTTCGATACGTAGACAAGGCACTTTCACACGACCGCCGCCAGCTTCAAGCTCAGCACGGTGTTGCTCGTTGTTTTTTGCATCACGAAGTTCAAATTGAACCGACTGACGTTTCATCGCGCGGCGCACTTTCACACAAAATGGGCACGCTTCGAATTGGTATAACGTGTGCGTTTTTGCTTGCTCATTTACTTTGCTTTGTTCTTCTTGAGAACGCTTCACACCACGTGGGCTGAAAACAAAATTCAATAACAAGATGACACGACCTAAGAACCAACGGATAAACTTCATAACTCTCTCTACATATTTAAAATTAGCGTTACAATTTGCAGCATTATATACACAAGTTTTGTCAGATGCTCGCAACAAACCGCTAATATCTATTTTGTCCGTTCGATCGTATGAGACTTAGCCACATTTAGCCCTAAACGCTTAGACAGTCGAGTCAGATTTGCTCGGTCTGTTTTCAGAACTCGCCCTGCTTGTGCCCAGTTAAAGTTGGCATCTTCCAACACCTCAGTAATGATACTGCGTTGAAAATCGTCCGTTGCACCACGTAGCCCTGCAGAAAGGTCGATCGTTGGTGTCGATAATGGTGTGTTTTTCACCTGAGTCGTCGCAATTGGCTGATCTTGGTCTAGAGGACCACAATCTTCCTTGGTGATTGTCACCAGGTTTTTATTGGTGCTGCGCGCTAACGCTTTCAATGCGGAACGACTGATCACATGCTCAAGTTCACGCACGTTACCCGGCCAACCATAACGGTTTAGGAAAGAAAGAACGTCGGAGCGGAACTTAACTTGGTTGATACCAAGCTTACGACGCGCTTGTTCTAAGAAGAAACCCGCTAATAGGCTGATGTCGTCACCACGATCTTTCAGTGCTGGCACCGCGATAGGATACACACTCAATCGGTGGTACAAATCGGCTCTGAATCGACCGTCTTCAACTTCTTGTTTTAGATCTCGGTTTGTCGCTGCCAATACTCGCACATCAATGGTTTGAATGTTGTCTTGGCCAACCGGTTGGATTTCGTTGTTTTGCAGCGCACGTAGGAGCTTACTTTGAGCGGCCAAAGGCAATTCACCAATCTCATCAAGGAACAGTGTGCCACCATCGGCTAAAGCAAATTTACCTAAGCGGTTTTTGTCTGCGCCAGTGAACGCGCCACGAACGTGACCAAACAGTTCACTCTCTACTAAGTTTTCAGAAATTGCAGCACAGTTTACGTAGACGAGTGGGTTACGTTTACGTTGAGATTGGTGGTGCAGGGTGCGAGCCACAAGCTCTTTACCAACCCCGGTGTCACCATGAATCAAGATATTAAACTCAGATGGAGCTACAACAGCGATGTCGTTCTTAAGCGCGACCATGGTGTCACTGTTACCAATCAACTCACCGCCGTCACGTTCCCACGCTTCTACGTTCAATTCTTCGAGTAATTGCTTTGACTGTTTTGCTTGATGCTCAAGTTGCGAGAAGGTCAGTGCCATCTGCATGGTTGAGGCTGCAATAGCTGCCAGTACTTCAAGGTTACGCGCCGGAATATTCGCGAAGACATCAGGTTTCAAGCTGTCTAGAGTCAGAATACCTAAGAGCTTATCGCCAAATAGCAAAGGCAAGCCCATACAAGCATGCATTGGTAAATCGCCATCATGGTCAATAAGCAAACCATCGAAAGGATCGGGTAAGGAGCTGTCAGCATCGAAACGAACAGGAGAGCGAGACGCGCAGATCTCTTCAAACCGTGGGTGTTCTGAAATGATAAAGCGACGACCGAACGTATCTCGGCTGAGCCCTTGCATTGCGATAGGTACTAGCGTGTCGCCTTGAAGGCTTAAAAGCGCGACACAATCACACGTTATGGTTTTGCGAATGGCATCGATCAGGCGATTGAAACGATCTTGATCGTTGACACCACTTGCGAGGCCAATGGTCATTTCCATGAGGGTAGATGCGGAGATATCTTGCATAAAAAACTCTAACTGTGTGTGTTTATCTACATAATAGAGTCTTATTGACTTAAAAAAAAGGTCTTTTTGACATTTTTATAAGATGAGTTTTGAGAAGAAAACCAGTAATGACGGGGATTGATAAAGTTGGCACTGATTGTGCAGAAGATACAGAGAAGCCCAATTATAGCGCTGATTAAACAGACTATTCTTGATCTCAATCAATCAGGTTGCATTAATCAGGTTTCGCGATTTTTTGAAATGAAAACGAGTCAAAATAACTCAGTTTCTAAAAATAACTAAGGTTTCAGAAAATCGATAAGTCATTCTTAATTTTTAGTAGTCAAAATGACATATAGGTCATAAGGCTCAGTGTTCGGAGTAAATTCATGCTTAACAATGCACATATCGAAATCATCAAATCTACTATTCCTCTACTTGAGAGCGCAGGCCCAGCTTTAACTCAGCATTTTTATCAACGTATGTTCACGCATAACCCTGAGTTGAAAGATATCTTCAATATGACTCACCAAAGAACAGGTCGCCAAGGCGTAGCACTGTTTGAAGCTATCGCGGCATATGCAAAGAACATTGAAAATCTAGCAGCGTTAACAACTGCCGTTGAACGTATTGCTCAGAAACACACAAGCTTTAACATTCAACCAGAGCACTACCAAATTGTTGGTTTGCACCTGATTGAGACATTACGTGAACTAGCTGCTGACGCCTTTACTCCAGAAGTGGAAGAAGCATGGACAGCCGCTTACCTATTCTTGGCGCAAGTATTCATCGATCGTGAAGCTGAACTTTACCTACAGCGTAAGCAAGCTGTTGGTGGTTGGGAAGCAGCGCGTGCGTTTGTGATTGCAGACAAAATCGAAGAGTCAGCGCTAGTAACAAGTTTTATCCTTCAGCCAAAAGACGGCGGTGAAGTTCTGGATTACACACCAGGTCAATACATCGGTATCGAAGTGAAACCAGAAGGCTCTCAATACAGCGAGATTCGTCAATACTCACTGTCTGATAAGCCAAACGGCAAGCAATACCGTATTTCTGTTAAACGTGAAGGACAAGGCCAAGAGACACAAGGTGTTGTATCTAACCACCTACACGATACGGTTGCTGTTGGTGATGAGGTTAGCCTATACGCACCAGCGGGTGACTTCATGTATCAAGAGCGCAGCAAGCCAGTAACACTTATCTCTGCAGGTGTTGGTGTAACGCCAATGCAGTCTATGCTTGAGTTCCTAAACACGGAAGATAAAAACGAGCCAGTACTTTACCTTCACGCTTGTGAGAACGTAGGCCAACACTCTTTCACGACTCGTGTTAAAGATATTGTTGCCGACAAAGGTTGGGAAGCGAAAACGTGGTACATGAACAAAGATGAATCTGCATGTGAAAACACGCATCAAGGTCAAATGGATCTAGCGTCTATCTCTGATACTAAAGGCTTTGAAGAGAGCGATTTCTACATCTGTGGCCCTGTTGGTTTCATGAAGAACATCGTAGAGCAGCTAGATGCAATGAAAGTTGACCGTTCACGCGTTCACTACGAAGTATTCGGCCCTCACGCTAACTTCTAATAGGTCTCGGCATTTCTAGTAACACTCGCCTGAACTATTAATACCTTGCCTATTCAAAGGCCTCACAGTGTGAGGCCTTTTTGGGTTTGGTTGGTTTTGTCTGACATCATCGACTACTGCAGAACACGATGGTTCAGCTAAGATCTTTTCGCTTCTATCTAAGAACGTTTCATCTTCTTGGACATGTAGTCGGAATCGAAAAACTCAGGCCAGTACATTTTTACGTAACCACCGGCAACCCAAATCACTAGAATGGTGGCGATGGTTAGCTCAAAGAAACCAAACTTGTGTAGCCAATACCATTGTGGGTATTCCGCGCCGAAAAATGTAGTTAGACGATGCATGGCAATAGCGCTGATCACAGATGGGAAGGTGACGGCAGCAATCGAAGGTTGGAACTTCAAACGCATCAGGCGGATGTAACACAAGTAAATCAACAAAGTCATGGTGATGGCAATGCCCGCCAATGCACCTGTTAGAATCGGGTCTGGGTTGTCGAAGTTAACCAAGTAAGCGGCTAAAGACAAGTTAACCGGAGCTGCCATGATAGCGAGTGTTGGTCTTGCTCGGCGAGGAAGATTGCCTTCGAACACCAAGCGGTATAACACCACTGGCAACATAAGGAAATAGATACCAATACAAGTGACCGCAAGTGTTTCTGAAAATACGGTGTGCCCGAACTGTGTGCCAGCTAAGGAACTGCTGATCAAACCGACCGGATACAGAAACCAACTCGGTACAATGTTCGACATTTTGAAGTTGATGATCTGAAAACTAAAGAACAACACCATCATGGTAAAGTGCAGCAATAGCGCGCAGAACCAAACTGGGTAGGCGATAGCTGGCGATATCTCGGCTAAATAGTCGCACAGAATCAGTAAAGCCATGCTCATTGGTGCCATCAAGCTTCCACTTAACGGGTGGCGAATGTCATTAAGGAAGGTATTAAAGCTCGTTAAATAGCGCAGTAAAACAGGCAGCAATAATAGCGCGCCGAATGCAGCGAGGTAGGGACGAATTATCTCACCAATGCCCGGGATATATAACGCCCAAGCTTGTCCTAACCCAATAACGCCAAGTGCTAAAGACGCCTGAGATGGCGGCACATTTTTTACTTGGGTTAATCTTCTCCAGTTCAACGACTTACTCCGACTTAGTTAATTAAAGACTTTTAGAATATTTGCTTTAGTTAGAGTGTGTAGGCCTTTCATCAATAGATTTTGAGGGCACTCAACTAATTTTGAGTGGATGATACCAAGTTTAACGTTTGCTTTTTTGATTTTGATACGGAATCGGGAGATTAAGCACGTTGAATGTGTGCTTTTGTTTCATGAGTCATTTGTAATTAACATACTTTCTCTTGTTGAGGGAGATCTTGTTGTCTTAGTTTTTCGTTTTTCAGCGTACGATTAAGCAGTTGACTGTAAATTGGCTGCCCACCCAACATTTGAGCAATGATTACCGCACCTA
Source organism: Vibrio sp. 10N.222.49.C9 (assembly GCF_041474985.1). Lineage (NCBI taxonomy): Bacteria > Pseudomonadati > Pseudomonadota > Gammaproteobacteria > Vibrionales > Vibrionaceae > Vibrio > Vibrio sp. 10N.222.49.C9. The sequence continues at coordinate 7,376 of NZ_JBFRVD010000006.1, forward strand.
AGCAGGTGATGATCAACGGCAGGATCAGGTAGTAGTTATTGGTCATTTCAATAACCAACAGTATGCCAGTGATAGGCGCTCGAACAGTGGCAGCAAATAAGGCTCCCATGCCAGCAATGGCAAACATACCCGGTTCAATATTCAGTTCAGGGAAGAATGCCGCTGCGATAAGCCCGAACGCATAACCAAAGAGTGTTCCTAGCGCAAGCATTGGTGCAAAGATACCGCCTGGCGCACCAGAGCCGAAACAAAGCAGGGTTGTGAGGACTCGGCCTAAGAAAATCAGCAACAACACATTGGCGCTGTAGCTGCCATTCGTGATGTTCGGGATGATACCAATACCACCACCAGTTAATTCAGGTATATAGAGCAGCAACAAGCCAAAGCAACCACCAAGTAGGGTACCTGTCATCAAGTAGCGTTTACGGTCATTCTTATGTATCGCCACAAACAGGTCTTGGGAAAGCGTGATCAGCTTATTGAAAATTACACCGAACAGACCGAACAACACACCTAACAGCAAGAACAACCAAAGTGCGTCGAGTTCAGGCGGCTGGTACTGAGGCATTGTGATAACGGCAGATTGGCCATTGATAGAACGAAATACAATGTTGGCTGAAACTGCTGAGATGATGACAGCTTTGATTGATATGAGTGAGTAGCGAAACTGTGGTCTCATCTCCTCAACCACAAACATGATTCCTGCCAGTGGTGCGTTAAATGCGGCGGCTAAGCCACCAGCGGCACCTGAAGCCAACAGTGAGTGGCGAGTGTCATCGTCTTTGACTCGAAAGATATCTGTGACCATGCGACCAATACTGCCGCCCATTTGAACGGTTGGTCCTTCTCGACCTAAAACCATACCAGAGCCTAATGCGCCCATACCGCCAAAGAATTTTACTGGCAATACTCTCCACCACCGAACAGGGCGCATACCGTCCATCGCACCTTCAATTTCGGGGATGCCTGAGCCTGCAGCCTCTGGAGCAAAGCGGTGAACGAGGAAGTAACCAATAAAGGCAAATGCAGCACTAATAAGGAAAGCGGCCAACCAAAGGGGTAAATAGCTACCGATTTCATCTTTAAGCCAATCGGTACGAGTTTCTGTGATGAAATGAACCGCGACTTCGAAATAGGTACCCACTACGCCAGCAAGTACACCTACAATACAAGAAAGAAAGAGAACGGAAGCGGGTGTCTTATCTCTTGAGAGAAATTGATTAATAGCATCCCTTGGCATTTTGGCTAATAAGGATTGCTTAATTTTCTCTCTTCTGGTCATTGAGATAAGGCTCCTGAATGGGTTAAGGCGGGGTTGTCATAAATTATACGCGTCCTCTGCATATCCTATAGCAGCAAAGATGAAAAGTTGAATTTCATTTATGGAATGTACGTGTTACATAAATGGAATCTATGGGCAATTGTGGAATCGCCGTCACAATTTTGATCGATTCTCTGGTGGTGGCTTGAATATCCCCAAAAATGAACCATAGTTAAATTGTAAAGCAACATAACGAACCGCAAGGAGAAGTGAGGTTTTACACACAATTTGGATGGATTCAGAAACAAAGTTTTAGTTCCTCGTTAAATGTTCAGGTCGATATTTAAGGCTTCCTGATTCGCGAACTCACGATTGAGTAACGAGGGTGAGGCGTACTGAGTAAGTACGCCTTTAGTTCGTCTGGAGCATCCCATTTCCTCATTCCGCTTCTACTGCTTTATCTCTTCTGATTATTTTCGCGCCAACCTCTATTAACGAATCTCAGTGTAAACAATCGATTGGGGTCAACTTTTTGGTGATTGAGTATATACTCCCTTAAAAAGGAGAACTGATATGACTAAAAAAGTTCCTACAAACATCATTACGGGTTTCTTGGGTGTTGGTAAAACGACAGCCATCTTGAACCTGCTAAAAAATAAACCTGAGAATGAAAACTGGGCTGTTCTGGTTAATGAATTCGGGGAAATCGGCATTGACGGTGCATTGATGACAGATCAAGGCGCTTTGATTAAAGAAGTGCCGGGTGGATGCATGTGCTGTACTGCGGGCGTGCCTATGTCAGTGGGTATTAATGCCTTACTTCGCCAAAAGCCAGACCGTTTATTGATTGAGCCGACAGGGCTTGGTCACCCTAAACAGGTTATAGCGACACTGACTTCTGATCAGTACACACCATATGTCGATTTAAAAGCGACGCTTGGTTTGGTTGACCCACGAAATCTGTCTAATGAAAAGTACACCTCGAATCAGAATTTTAATGATCAACTAAATAGTGCAGATGTGATTCTTGGTACTAAGGTTGACCTTGTTCATTCTGAAGACATCGATGTGTTCAATGATTGGGTGACGGATCAAACGCCAGTAAAAGTCTTTCATAAGCTAATTCACGATGGTGAAGTGCCATTGGAAGTGTTAGACATTGAAAGAGTATACGGCAGTGCTTCATCTCATATTGAAGCGCATCATCACGATCACGCTGAACAAGAGCCTCAATTCCAACTTCCTCCTGGTGAAGCTTTCATCCGTAAAGAGAATAAAGGACAGGGCTATTTCAGTTGTGGTTGGTTGTTTGGCGCAGAGCATAAGTTCGACTTCGATGCGCTATTCTCTATGTTGTCAGATCTAACGGCCGAGCGTGTAAAAGCTGTCGTGAACACCGACCAAGGTTGCTACGCATTCAATGTGGCGAATCAAGTCGTGTCTGTGAACGAAATTACGCTTGATGGCTTTGAATCTCGACTGGAAGTGATCGACTCGCAGCTCATGCCATGGGGCGATCTCGAGCAGATTCTACTCAAGCTGTGTGGCATCAAATAGCCCTGTTTTTGCTGTTTGAACCAAGGATCTTGGTGTTTACCTCGTTGAAGGCGGGATAAACACCAGATTAAATGAGAAAGTTTGCGTTATATCACGATAAATGTGAGATAAATCACTCTAATTACTTTATAGTGCTCGGCTGAAATAAGAATGTAGGCTGTCTGCTTAAGGAACCCGTAACAATGTCATTTTCCTCTCAAGGTTTTGCTCCTGAATTAGTCAAAGCGTTGACTGAGTGTGGTTATGAAAAACTCACTCCAATTCAACAAAAAGCGATTCCAATGGCTCGTAAAGGCCATGATATTTTTGCTACTGCTCAAACCGGTACGGGTAAAACAGCGGCATTTTCATTGCCTGTTATCCAACACCTTTTGAACAGCGGTAAAAAGGCGTCTAGAGGAACGGCTCGCGGCCTTATTCTTGCTCCAACTCGTGAGCTTGCTGCGCAGATCGCTCAAAACATTAAAGACTACGTTAAATACACAGATCTAAGTGTTTCTGCGGTTTACGGTGGTAACAAGATGTCTTCACAAGTTCGTCAACTAGAACTGGGTGTGGATATTTTGGTTGCAACACCTGGCCGTTTAGAAGAGCACTTAGAAGCGGGTAACGTGTCTATTGCTAACCTAGAATTTCTAGTATTTGATGAAGCTGACCGTATCCTTGATATGGGCTTTATCAATGCCGTTCGTAAGATCATGTTGGATGTAGAAACATCACCGCAAATCATGATGTTCTCTGCAACGACTTCTACTCAGTTAAACCAACTGTCTGTTGATATTCTGCGTAAACCAAAACGTATTAGTGTTGAGCGCGAAAACTCAACGGCTGCTACTGTCGGCCACGTGGTTTACCCAGTGGATCAAGAGCGTAAAACAGAACTGCTTTCTGAGCTGATTGGTCGTAAAAACTGGCGCCAAGTGCTTGTTTTTGTTAACTACAAAGAAACAGCGAACGATGTAGTTAAAGAGCTTAAGCTAGACGGCATTAAAGCAGTACTGTGTCACGGTGATAAAGCGCAAAGTGCTCGTCGTCGTGCTCTAGACGATTTTAAAGAAGGTAAAGCGCGTGTAATGGTAGCAACCGACGTTGCGGCTCGTGGTCTTGATATCGAAGACTTACCACACGTAATTAACTACGACATGCCTTTCCTAGCAGAAGACTATGTTCACCGTATTGGCCGTACAGGTCGTGCAGGTAAGCAAGGTCACGCTGTCTCTTTCGTTAACCGCGAAGAAGAGCTGACTGTCGTTCAAGTTGAAAAACTGATTCAACAGCGCATTCGTCGTGTTGAACAACCGGGTTATGAACCGAAGAAACGTGATGCTTACATCGAGAAGCTGAACACTAAATCGGCTTACAAAAACCGTCAGGGTCGTAAGAACAACGCGAACGAAGAGCCACAAGATCAAGCAAGCGCTGAACGTCGTTTGACTATGATGAAGCGAATTAAAAACCGTCGTAAGTAATTACGGTTGGTGATTGAAAAGAGCCACTGTTATGTGGCTCTTTTTGTTTGTATTGATCGCAATATTGTTTATTGTCATTACTGCTTCGTTTCAACCTCGCTTCATACCAATCCGGAAAATTAA
>NZ_JBFRVD010000007.1:0-102193 GCF_041474985.1 Vibrio sp. 10N.222.49.C9
TGATTTGATCAACAACGCCGTGTTGCCCCAAAAAATCATGAAAGTGGCTAAACATGGTAAAATTAATTTTATATATTTCATATAAGATATCACCATAGGCTTTATATTATTTAAAGATTTACGGTGATCTTTTTAAATATATTTTTCATAGCAATAGGTAGTGACCAAAAATAATTTAGATAATTTTGGTCACCATATGTTATTTAAATTTTGATAAAAAAGCTTGAACTATGTCATTTGATAATCGATTGTTCTATTTTGTGTTTTAAATTAATAGATTGAAATTAGTCGAGAGGGGTAATTGTCTCTTTACCATCAAAGTCAAAATAACCTGATTCAGAAATTGCCTCTTCAATGCCAAAGTCTTTATTTGCTACTGTGATAGATACATCGCAAAAGTATGATGTATTTCTAACATTAGGGTGTTTTTTCTTTGAGCAGTTGATTTTATCGATGGTCGTTTCTACAAGCCCCATAGTAGCTCCAGTTGCTTCAATGATGCCTTGTTCAACAAGAGACTCAACTTTTTTCGAGTCGTTGCCACAGCCAGTTATAAGAATAGTAGCAAGGCTAATGGTGAAGATTCTAATCGTCATGATGGTAACTTTAATATTAGTTAAAGGTCTTTATTTAAGTCGTCAGTTTGGCTTTGACTAGCCACTAAATCAAACTATTGAGTGTATATATTTTGCGATTGCTCTTGCAAAGACTAGGCTTGGCTTTCCGCTGTATCCAATACTTTGTTGTTAAACTCTTTTGTGCCTTTGTAACCCATAAATAGTGCTACAGCCCAAATGATGAAACTAATTGGAGATGCAATCACGGTAATTGCACATACAATAGCAATGATTAGATTAATAATACCCCACATGACGCTTCCTGCGTACATTTGACCAGCACCTGGAATAAAGAAGCCAAGTGCTAAGGCAACAATTGGGTTCTTCATGTTGTTCTTAAGTCTAGCTTCTTTAATTGAGTCGTTCATTTTAATCCCCTAATTAGTGTTTGTGTTCTAAAAGGTTAATCCACGTAGAACAATTAAGTCAAATGCATTAATTGTTTCACTTTTATTTTATTTTTGTTAATTGTCATGGAAGTGTAATAAATTATATTTGTAATAAAAAGTTCTGTCAGGTTTTTTACGTACAACCATTCCAATGTCAATAATTTATTTTGGGTGATTTCTATTTCGTGATTAAAGGTTAATAACCATCTCAATTGCTCGATAATTGATCGCCAAGCAGATGCGTACTGTTTCTATAAACTCAGTTTCTATGGGCTAGTTGAGTTTTAAAAGTGCTTTTTCGAACACTTATGTCTGATTGACTTTTGAGCGCGTCATTGTAGCCATGCGCAAATTGAGTTTGCACTAGAAACCATTTGTAACATAATTTATTGGTGCCGATGAGCGTTCCATTTTTGTGATGTTTGTTCAGATTTTTATCGATGGGTTTATTTTGATTGAGTGAGCTTATGGTTGTAGATAAGGAACTTTAACTAGAAAGTTTGATGGCGGTCACTTTTTTTACTAACCAGATGGTAAGTTTTTTTGTGAGAGAGTGTCTAATTGATTCTTTTTGTTGCAATTTGAGGTTTGTAATCTTCGAACTTAACCAGTTTTTCGGCGTGATAATGAGGTGAATTTCAATATAATCATATATTAACGACAAGATTTGCCCCTTGAACGTTGTAATATCTCAAGCTTAATTGACCACTGAATAGCCCTTTATATCGCGGCATTGCGATTTCAGGTAGTGATAACCAAGCTTGGCTTTCCACTCCGTTATAATCCCATTTTTCAGAGCTGTTACTCTTTCATTTCTGGGATGTCCGTCTTTCCAAAGTGCTGAATTTTTGTGTCGTAAGTCTCCCCCCTCTGAGACGGCGCGGATCTTTCTACGTAAAGAAATAAATAATGTTGGCATCACCTCATTATCGCCAAGCTTTACAAGGCTAATCTAATAACTAATGGCTTCGTGGATATCAACGTCAAAGCTTACGCTATGTTCTCTGCTTTTCGAGCCATGTTTTTCATCTTTTACTCACTCTCTCTAAAGGTCCTGAGTTCTGTTGAGTCTATGGCTATGTGGTGAGCAGCACCTTTATATTTATTCCAATATTTAACTTTACCGTTTGTGAGCGATAGCTTATACAGGTGTAATTAAGGGGGGGGGGGGCTAACCTCAATCCCCCCACTTATTTATCTTGGTTCGACTGACTTGGAGATATTTTGCAATTTGTGTACGAGAGAGGCCTCTTAAACGTGTGCGAGTAAACGCACACAAATCAATGATGAAAATTGGAAGGGATTGGTATTTCGTAGCAGGTCATTTCGTGAAGGCTGCTTAGTTCACACTAAAATGTAGATGATAGAGGCCCCTTTGCGGAGCCTTTCACTTTGTAACGATAGCTTATTTGATGGCGAAGGTCGGCAATGATAAATGCCAACGAATAGCGCCAAGCCTGATCAATAGTGTTGAGAACACGCCGGCCAGAAATGCAGTTTCTGAATCGTGCCCCATGCTGATCGCCATGGTATGGAAAGCGCCACCAATGATACAAGCGGTCGCGTAGACTTCACTTCTTAGAATCATTGGCACTTCACGGGCAAGCACGTCGCGGATAATACCGCCACCGCAACCGGTGATGACACCCATGATGATCGCCACTAGTGCTGAATCTTGATAGATAAGTGCTTTTTCTACACCAATGCCAACAAACACCGCTAGGCCAATCGCATCACATACCGGCAATATCCACCAAGCCAGACGTTTCGGGCGTCTTACAATAATCATGGTCAGCAAGCAGGTGGTAATGATGACCCAAAGGTAGGTGGTATCGGTGATCCAAAACACGGGAGTTGCACCCAATGCCATGTCACGAATTGTACCGCCGCCAATCGCGGTTACACTGCCTAAAACAGCGACACCAAAGGGATCCATCTTAAGACGGCCAGCGACAAATACGCCTGAGACAGCAAAAATGGCAGTGCCAAATAAATCGATAATATAAAGCAGCATGGAGTCCATGATACTGGTGCTCTTATGGTTGAAATTGTAGGGACAGGTCGGTGGCGAATTGTACGAAAAAACGCAGCAAATAGTTAGTGATTTTGCCTAGCTCTATCGAAGAAATCGCATACTTGTTGGATCGCTTTCAAAGTTCTCGTCGTCGGGCGATTAATCCAGTCAGAGTTGAGTGACCAAATCTGATTTTGAGCGACTGCTGGGATCTCATCTTCCCATGTTTGCCACATGGTTCCATTCTCAATTGCATGCTGAGAAGTGAAGATCACTTGCGGTTTCCTTAATACAACTTGCTCAATGCCAACTTGCGGGTAAGGGGAAGCACTGTCTTCGAAAATATTGTGACCGCCACAAAACTCAAACACCTCACTTGGCCAGTGTCCTTGAGCAACAGTGATGATTGGCTTCTCACTGAGCTGATAAAAGTAGTCTACGGGTTCGGCATCTTTATATTTTAGTCTCAATGCGTTGAGTTGTTCTTTGTATTGCTTGGCATTATTTTCGCCAATACTCGGATCACTGGAGTATTGGCTGAGTTGTTCAATATTGGTCGCAATGCTGTCTAGGCTTTTAGTTTTCGAGTAGTAAATATTAAAACCAAATTGCTTTAGTTTCGCGAGTTCTCTGGGCGGGTTTCCAGCTGGCCACGCAAGAATCAAATCAGGCTGAAGTGCGATGATCTTCTCAACCTTGATGCCTTGATAGTTTGCTACTTTTTCAAGCTTATCGGCTTGTGGTGGGTAATCACTTCGTTCACTTACGGCGACAAGGTTGTTACCTAAACCTGCGCTGTACGCGAGTTCAGTGGCATGAGGAGCAAGGCTGACCACGCGTTGAGCCGGCTGTACTTGTTCTTGAGTCAGTGGTGCTTCTTCTGCAAATGATAAAGGCAGCCATAAGCTGGAAGACAAAATAGTAAGGCTTGTAACAAGTGCTGAAGGTTTCACTCTAAATCCCTTGGTGAATAAATAGTAAGGCTAGGCTTTGTAAAAAGATCCAGATAGCGATGCGACCAAAGAGTAGTTTCTGAACCTGAGATAGATGCAGAGCTGACGGTGCGATTCTTCCGCCTAATTTCGCGCGAATGGCTTTGGTGTTGTCGTAAATCGCAGGGCCACCTAATGATAACTCCAGCTTGTTGCCAACGGCCGTGATCAACCAGGCAGGGCCGGGCAGTGGCCAAGAGCGACTTTGGACTAACATCATCTTGAACGTGTGAGACGCTTTATCACCACATACAATCATCAAGGCAAATAAGCGCATTGGTATAAATTCTAGAATCGCGACTATCTTGATTGCCGTTGATCCAAATGGAGAGAACTGCTTACGGCTTGGTGACCACGCTCGCGCTAATTCGACAATCAGGCGATACATTAAAGCGGCGATTCCACCACCAATGGCGTACCAGAATAAAACACAAACCACATTACGAGCGTAACCCATGATTATGGTTTCTGTGGCGGCTTTGCCGAGGCCAAGTGACGAAAGTGATTCGGTCTGACGATTGATAATCGGAGCCAGTAACTGACGAGCGGCCGCTTTATCTTCTCGACCAAGAGCTTTGATCAGTTGGTTAGCCAGCTTTTCATTATTGCGCCAATCAATCGCGAGTAATAACAGTGCCAATTCAAACAGTTGAGATTGCCAAACCAATGGTTGCAGTGCCAAGAGAATAACCAGAGTTGGCAGTACCATTAACCCCCAGGCTAATGTGCCTGAGATTAAGCTTTGGGAATAGTTGTGGTTGTTATTAACCTTGGTTGCTAAAAGTTCAGCAAACTTATGCCATAAGGTAGTGGGGTGTGCGGCATGGGGGATAGGTAAAATTAAATGAAAAAGCAGTGCTCCCCACATCACAAGGAGCACGCCATTTGCAAATACCTGATCAAACAGTGTTTGCATGTCTAGTCGCTTACTTTAGTAGGGCAACCATCTTGATAACCATTTCAGAAGAGCTTTGCGCTGCTAGTGGCAGGAACTCTTCGAAGCTCATTGGTGATTCTTTGTCTGCAACATCAGAGATTGCACGAACAACCACGAATGGTACTTGGAATTGGTGACAAGCTTGAGCGATAGCCGATGCTTCCATCTCTACAGCAACAACAGATGGGAAGTGCTTGCGGATGAATTCTTGGCGTTCTGCTGTGCAAACAAATGCGTCGCCAGTACAGATAAGACCGCGAACGGCATGCTTATCTTCCATTTGTGCTAGAGCTTGTTCAGCAACAGCCATCAGTTTGTCGTCAGCTTTGAACGCTGCAGGCTGACCTGCCATTTGGCCGATTTCGTAACCGAAAGCTGTAACGTCTGCATCGTGGTGACGAACTTCAGTTGAGATAACCACATCGCCAAGGTTCAGTGTTGAATCAAAACCGCCAGCAGAGCCCGTGTTAAGAACGACATCTGGTTGGTATTCGCTTAGTAGGATTGAAGTACCAATAGCCGCTGCTACTTTACCAATGCCAGATTGAAGCAAAACAACGTCAACACCATTTAGCTGACCAGAGAAAAAGGTACAACCGCCTTTATTAACTTCAGTAATGTCTGAAATTGCTGCTTTTAGGATCGCAACTTCTTGCTCCATTGCGCCAATGATGCCGATTTTCATGTGTAGTCTCTTAATAAATAATATTTAAACAGTAGAGCGAAATTGTAGCATGGATAAGAAGTGTCGAGCGACTGCCCAGAGGCACTTCTCATCCGAATAGTAGCGATTTATCTGCGTATTCTTTTATCTATTTGATTAGGCCTTCGCTTTTCAAGCTAGCACGAAGTTGTTCAGCTCGTTTTCGGTTTACGCCAAAATCAGAATGGCCAGTACGAGACTCTGAACGTACGATCAGTTTGCCATCGGTGATTTTAAGTTCTAAGTCATCGACAAAACGCATGATGCGAGAGGTGCATTCAACACGCAGATAATCTTCTTCTGTTTTACTCGCGGTTTTCGACCCTGGTAAGGTGAGTGCAACCTGCTCAATCGCATCTAGGTTTGCTGAATCTGATAACTCAAATGCGGCCAATGCATGCTGCTCACGATCATCTTGAGTTGATACGCAATTTGGTTTGTCTCCACAAGGTGATGAAGTTCTGTCTTTCATGTCCGTGATTCCTTGGCTGCAAGCGGTTAACGTTAAAAGTGATAGCGAGAGGAGAGCGGCTTTTTTCATAGTGTTTCCTATGGCTTGTTTTTAATTCTAATTGTAGTTATCGGCATTGGTTTGTCTGCGATTGTTTTACGTATTTTTGTTGTGCTTGTGATAAACGTATCTAATTCAAAAAAGGATCCATAATTGGATCCTTTTTTATAGTAACGAACTGAGTAATAAAGGAAACCTAATCACACTTCTAAGTAATCTAATATCCCTTCCGCGGCTTTGCGGCCTTCATCGATAGCGGTCACCACTAAGTCAGATCCTCGAACCGCATCACCACCTGCAAAGATCTTGCTGTTGGTGGTTTGGTATTGAAACTCTTGTTTGTTAGGAGCCTTGATGCGACCCCACTGATCGAGCTCCACACCGAAAGGTTCTAGCCATTCCATCGCATGAGGTTGGAAACCAAATGCCATGATAACGGCATCTGCTTCAAGAACATGCTCACTGCCTTCGACAGGTTCTGGACGACGACGGCCTGCTTCATCAGGCTCACCCAAAGCGGTTTTCACGAATTTCACACCAACCACATGACCAGCGCTGTTAAGCTCTAAGCCGATAGGTTGTAGGTTGAACTTGAACTTCACCCCCTCTTCACGTGCATTTTTTACCTCACGGCGAGAACCTGGCATGTTGGCTTCATCTCGGCGGTAAGCACACACCACATCTGCCGCATTCTGACGAATAGAGGTTCGAACGCAGTCCATCGCCGTATCACCACCACCAAGCACGACGACTTTCTTACCTTGCATATCGATAAATGGGGTTGGGTTTTCCAGTTCCATGACCTTGTAGGTATTAGAAATCAAGAATGGCAGAGCATCATAAACGCCCGGTGCATCTTCGTTGTCTAAACCCGCACGCATGTTTTTATAGGTGCCGACACCAAGGAAAACAGCGTCGTAGTCATCGACGAGTTGCTGAAGTTGTACATCTTTGCCGACTTCGGTATTCATTTGGAACTCGACGCCCATCTCGCTAAAGATACGGCGACGATTTTCCATGATGCCTTTCTCAAGCTTGAACGATGGAATACCAAACGTCAGTAGGCCACCGATCTCCGGATAGCGGTCAAACACAACGGCTTTTACGCCATTACGAACTAGGATGTCAGCCGCCGCTAGACCTGCTGGCCCCGCACCGATGATCGCGACCTTTTTATCAGTCCACTCAACGTGAGACATGTCAGGCTTCCAACCCATCTCAAAGGCTTTGTCGGTAATGTACTTTTCAATATTGCCAATGGTTACGGCACCGAAATCGTCATTGAGGGTACAAGAGCCCTCACACAAGCGGTCTTGAGGGCAAACTCGACCGCAAACCTCAGGCAGGCTGTTGGTTTGGTGAGACAGTTCAGCGGCTTCGATAATGCGCCCTTCATTGGCAAGCTTAAGCCACTGAGGGATGTAGTTGTGAACAGGACATTTCCATTCACAGTATGGGTTACCACAGTCTAAACAACGGTCTGCTTGCGCTTTCGCTTGCTGTTTAGTGAAAGGTTCGTAGATCTCTACAAACTCAATCTTACGTATCTTGATTGGTTTCTTCGCTGGGTCTACGCGATTCACATCAATAAATTGGTATACATTCTGGCTCATTATTGGCTCCTTCCAATTATTGCGCTTGAACACGAAGTTCAGCTGAGCTGCGGCTTTGGTGGCCGAGCAAGGTGTTCAGATCCGCCGTCTTTGGCTTCACTAGGTAGAACTTTGGAATCCATTCATCAAAGTTCGCCAGAATAGCTTCAGCGTGTACTGAGCCAGTCTCTTCTAAGTGCTCTGCAATTAAGCCACGCAGATGTTCTTGGTGGATAAATAAGTCAGACAGAGAAAGTGCCTCGACCGACTCGTTATTTACTCGACCTTGGAAGTCTTCGTTCTTATCCATGACATAAGCGAAGCCACCTGTCATACCCGCACCGAAGTTGACGCCAGTTGCGCCAAGAATGGCAACAATACCGCCGGTCATGTATTCACAGGCGTTGTCACCAGCGCCTTCAATCACAGCAACCGTACCTGAGTTACGTACGCCAAATCGTTCGCCAGCCGTACCAGCTGCAAACAGCTTGCCTCCAGTTGCGCCATACAGACAGGTGTTGCCTATGATGGTCGCTTCGTTACAAGTAAATGCGGTGCCTTGGTGAGGCTTGATAACCACTTTGCCGCCAGCCATGCCTTTGCCAACATAGTCATTGGCATCGCCTGTTAGGTAAAGCTCAACGCCGCCTGCGTTCCAAACCGCAAAAGATTGGCCTGCTGTACCGTCGAGATATAACTTGATTGGTGAACCTGCCATCCCTTGGTTGCCGTATCGCTTAGCAATTTCACCAGAGATACGAGCACCAATCGAGCGGTCTGTGTTGATCACGTTGTAGTAAAGGCTGGTGGATTGACGTTTCTCAATTGCATCGAGTGCATCATCCAGAATCTGCTGGTTGAGCTGAGCTTTATCAAATGGTGCGTTTGGCTCGGTCCAAAACAGTGGGTGACCTTCTGGAGATACCGGAGCTTCGAGTATTGAAGAGAGATCGAGCTTGTTCTGTTTCGCGGTGAGGCCTTGAACGGCTTCAAGTAAGTCAGTACGACCAATCAGGTCCGTGAGTTTTTCTACGCCGAGTTCTGCAAGGTATTGGCGAACTTCATCGGCTAGGCCTGTAAAGTAGTTCACCACCATGTCTGGCAGGCCTTTGAAGTATTCGCGGCGTAGTGTTTCATCTTGAGTCGCAACACCCGTCGCACAGTTGTTTAGGTGACAAATTCGTAAGAACTTACAACCCATTGCGACCATTGGCGCGGTACCAAAACCAAAGCTTTCTGCACCGAGAATCGCACCTTTAATCACATCAAGGCCAGTTTTTAAACCACCATCGACTTGCAGGCGGATCTTATGACGAAGCCCGTTAGCAACCAGTGCTTGTTGAGTTTCTGCTAAGCCAAGCTCCCAAGGGCAACCTGCGTATTTTACCGAGGTTAGAGGGCTTGCCGCGGTACCGCCATCGTAGCCAGAAATGGTGATCAGATCGGCATAGGCTTTCGCTACACCAGTTGCAATCGTGCCTACACCCGGTTCCGATACTAACTTTACTGAAACCAAGGCTTTAGGGTTCACTTGTTTAAGGTCGAAAATCAGCTGCGCTAGATCCTCGATAGAATAAATATCGTGATGTGGAGGAGGGGAGATCAGTGTCACCCCTTGAACTGAATATCTCAGCTTAGCGATTTCTGCGGTAACTTTATGGCCGGGCAGTTGACCACCTTCTCCAGGCTTCGCACCTTGCGCGACCTTGATCTGCAAAACATCCGCATTGGTTAAGTAATGTGGCGTCACACCAAAACGACCGGAAGCTATCTGCTTGATACGAGAGTTACGGTCAGTACCAAAGCGTCGAGGGTCTTCACCACCTTCACCAGAGTTTGAGTAACCACCCAAGCGGTTCATCGCCATTGCTAATGCTTCATGCGCTTCTGGGCTCAAAGCACCGATCGACATTGCCGCAGAGTCGAAGCGTTTAAACAGATCGCTGTTAGGCTCGACTTGCTCTAGTGGTAGAGGCTGATCGGCTTTTTTGAGGCTCATTAAGTCGCGTAACATCGCAGCTGGACGAGCATTTACTTGCTTAGCAAAAGAGAGATAATCCGATGTCTCACCTGTTTTTACTGCAGTTTGCAGAGTGCCAACCACATCAGGGTTATAGGCGTGATATTCGCCGCCGTGTACGTATTTGAGTAAACCACCGTGCTCGATTGGCTTACGCTTAGTCCAGGCTTTACGAGATAAGTTATAGATATCTTGCTGGAAATCGCTAAAGCTTGCGCCTTGGATTCGAGTGGTAACTCCGCGGAAACAGAGCTCAACAACATCGGAATGAAGGCCAACGGCTTCGAAAAGCTGTGAACAGCGATAAGAGGCAATGGTTGAAATTCCCATCTTCGACATGATCTTGTACAGACCTTTGTTGATGCCGTTTTGGTAATTTTGCATTGCGGCACGATAATCTTTATCTAAAGAGCCATCATCCAACATTTTACCTAATGCTTCATAAGCAAGGTACGGGTAAACCGCAGTCGCACCGAAGCCAAGTAGCACTGCGAACTGGTGTGGGTCACGAGCTGTTGCTGTCTCAACAACGATGTTGGCATCACAACGCAGGTTGGTATCAGCAAGCCTTGTTTGCACCGCACCAACCAACATGGCTGCAGGGATCGGTAGTTTTCCTTTCTCTAAACCTTTGTCCGACAGCACAACTAAAACCGCACCTTCGCTGACTTCTTGTTCGGCGCTATCACATACTGCTTTGATTGCTTGTTCTAGATCTTGGTTATTCGGGTCGTAGTGCATGCTGAGAATGACATGACGATAATGTTTTTGACTCAACTGCAGAAGCTGCTGCATGTCTGAGTAAAGCAGTACTGGTGAATCAAACGTGACACGATAGGCGTGACCGTCTGTTTCACAGAACACGTTCATCTCTTTACCAATACTGGTCGCCAAAGACATCACGTGTTTTTCACGCAATGGATCAATCGGTGGGTTGGTGACTTGTGCAAACTTTTGACGGAAGTAATCAGTGACCAAGCGTTCTTTTGAAGAGAGCACAGCCATTGGCGTGTCGTCGCCCATTGAGCCTACTGCTTCTTGCCCCATATCACCAAGCACACGCAGCACTTGGTCGGACTCTTCGTTGCTCATCGCAAACTGTTTTTGGTAGGTCTTGAGCGTATCATCGTCAAAGCTACGCTTACCCACTTGGTCATCTTGCAGCGCAGAAAATGGCGTTAACTTGTGAACGTTCTTTTCCATCCACTCTTTATATGGGTGGCGGCCTTTGAGGTCATTGTCGATCTCATTAGATTGCCATAGCTTGCCGCGGCGAGTATCTATGACGAGCAATTCACCTGGGCCGACACGCCCTTTCTCTGCCACTTCATCTGGCGCGTAGTTCCAGATACCGACCTCAGATGCCAAGGTGATCAGGTTGTCTTTGGTGATGACATAACGCGCAGGACGCAGGCCATTTCTATCGAGGTTACACGCAGCGTAACGACCATCAGAAAGTACGATACCTGCAGGGCCATCCCACGGTTCCATGTGCTTGGAGTTGAAGTCGTAGAATGCACGTAGATCTGGGTCCATATCTGGGTGGTTTTGCCAAGCGGGCGGCACAAGCATGCGCATCGCTCGGAACACATCCATACCACCGGCAAGGAACAGGTCGAGCATGTTATCTAGGCTTGATGAATCTGAGCCTGTCTCATTCACAAAGGGTGCGGCGGTTTGTAAATCTGGCAGCAACGGCGAAGAGAATTTATAGGCACGAGCCTTAGCCCATTGTCGGTTACCTTCAATGGTATTGATCTCACCATTGTGCGCTAAATAGCGGAATGGTTGAGCCAGTGGCCAACGTGGCTGAGTATTGGTTGAGAAACGCTGGTGGAACAGACATATCGCCGATTCCATACGTAAGTCAGCAAGATCGAGGTAAAATCGCGGAAGATCAGCCGGCATACACAAGCCTTTGTAAACCATGACTTGTGTTGAAAGGCTACAAATATAGAAACCTTTGTCTTCGGTGATCTGTTTTTCAATTCTGCGACGAGCGATATAAAGGCGTCGTTCAATATCGCGTTCACGCCAACCCGCGGGGGCCGAGATAAACACTTGCTGAATATTGGGAACTGAATCTTTGGCAATCGGACCTAATACGTCGGTGTTGGTCGGTACTACGCGCCAACCTGCAACCGTTAAGGTCTCTTGAGCGAGCTCTTTATTGACGATGTCTTGCGCGGATTGCGCTTTGATTGGATCTTGGCTGAAGAAAATCATGCCGACAGCGTATTGCTTGCCGAGCTTGAAGTTATTCTCTTCAGCAATAATTCTGAGATAAGAGTCAGGCTTCTGTAGTAATAAGCCACAGCCATCCCCGGTTTTACCATCCGCAGCGATACCACCACGGTGTGTCATGCGATCGAGGGCTGAAATAGCAGTTCTTACCAACTTATGACTAGGTTGGCCTTCCATTTGCGCTATTAAACCAAATCCACAGTTGTCTTTTTCAAGACTAGGATCATATAGAGCCATTGCAATTCTCCCTTTTGCTTCTCTGTCATCCAGACAGTAAATGACTAACTATTCATATACTTGTTGTTTTTTATAAACTGATAGTTTGCTTTAGCCAGTTAAAACGTTATTGGTTGTGTTAACAAAACCGATTGATTTTATTTTCATCAGCTTTACAACGTATAGCTAATTGTGTTTAAGGTCAAGTTCATGGTTAATTATCATGCATAAACGCGATTAGCCACTTAATAATCTAAAATAGTCGATGGATATCAATGAGATATATAAGTTGAATGTTAACGAGATTTAACATATACAACAGGATGATTTTGAAAACGACAAATGCCAGATAGAAAAAAGGCTAGCATCGAGTGCTAGCCAAATATAAAAGTTAGGAAGGGTATTGCTTTTCCTCTAGGCTAACGTAATTGACGTTAGCCCGAGAAATATTATGCGGAAAGCATGAGTGAATCAGCTTTCGCTTCTAAGTTTGAGTTACCCATTAAGAAGTCATCAATGGCAATTGCACATTCACGACCTTCATTAATACAACGTACAACTAGAGATTGACCAGTACGCATATCACCAGCAGCGAAAACGCCTTTCTGGTTCGTTGCAAAACCTTCAGAAGCGACGTTACCGCGCTCGTCCAGTTTAATGTCTAGTTGAGCAAGCACGCCGGTTGGCTCCGGGTGTAAGAAGCCCATTGCTAGGAATGCCATGTCACAAGGAATAACACGTTCAGAGTTCGCGACTTCATCAAAGCCTGGACGCTCACCTGGTTTCGCATCTTGCCAAACGATGTCAGCAATACGTAGACCCGTCACTTGACCTTGCTCGTTACCGATGAACTCTTTGGTTAAGATGTTCCAGTGACGTTCACAACCTTCTTCGTGAGAAGTGGTGGTTTTCATGATCATTGGGTATTGAGGCCAAGGCATGTTTGCAGGGCGCTTCTCTGGTGGGATCGGCATGATCTCAACCTGAGTAATGCTCGCTGCCTTATGACGGTTTGATGTGCCCACACAGTCAGAACCAGTATCACCACCACCGATAACCACAACGTGCTTATCTTTAGCGTGAATCTCTTCTGTTTTAAGATCTAGGTTGTTAGCACGGCGGTTGTTTTGACCAAGGAATTCCATGGCAAAGTGAACGCCTTTCAACTCACGACCAGGGATTGGCAAGTCGCGTGGAACCGTAGAACCACCCGTTAGCAATACCACATCAAACTCTTGGCGTAACTGTTGAGCATTAACATCAACACCGATGTGTTGGTTAACTTTAAACTCAACGCCAGCTTCAGCCATTAAGTTGATCTTACGATCAATCACGTCCATACCCAGTTTGAAATCTGGGATACCGAAGCGAAGTAGACCACCGACTTTCTCGTCACGTTCAAATACCGTTACCGAGTGACCAGCGCTGTTTAGCTGCTCAGCTGCGGCTAGGCCAGCAGGACCTGAACCGATAACTGCGACAGTTTTACCTGTGCGAGAGCGTGGTGTTTTAGGTTTTGCGTACCCTTCACGGTACGCAGTTTCGACAATCGTTTTCTCGATATTACAGATAGTGATTGGGTCTTGGTTGATACCAAGAACACAGGCACTTTCACAAGGAGCAGGACAAACACGACCGGTAAACTCAGGGAAGTTGTTGGTAGAGCTTAGGATATTCCAAGCCTCTTCCCAGCTGTCACGGTAAACCGCATCATTGAATTCTGGGATGATGTTACCAATCGGACAGCCGTTGTGACAGAAAGGTACGCCACAGTCCATACAACGAGAGGCTTGAGTATTGATCTTTTCACCAAACTCTTCGTTAAGTACGAACTCTTTGTTGTCTTCGATACGAACCGATGGGTCGAGCTTCTTTGGAAGCTCGCGACCGTGTTCTAAAAATCCAGTAGGCTTACCCATTATACTGCCTCCACTTCTTCCGTTTGTGCCTGTTGTGCTTCAGCTTTACGCTTCTCAAGAACTGCTTTGTAGTCGCGTGGCATAACTTTAATCAGTGATGCAATACTTGCTTCAAAGTTGTCTAGGAAAGACTGAGCAACTTCACTTCCTGTGAATTCAACGTGCTTGGTTAGCATATCTAGTAGAAGATCTTTATCTTCTTGTTCAATTGGATCTAGGTCTACAAGTTCTGGGTTAAGCTTGGTTTCGAAGTCACCAGCTTTGTCCCAAACATAAGCGACACCGCCACTCATACCCGCAGCAAAGTTACGACCTGTTGAGCCAAGGATAACGGCAACACCGCCAGTCATGTATTCACAACCGTGGTCACCAACGCCCTCAACAACAACCTTCGCACCTGAGTTACGAACACAGAAACGTTCACCAGCCATACCGCGAATGAAAGATTCACCTGAGGTTGCACCGTAGAAACATACGTTACCAACCACGATGTTATCTTCAGCAACGATAGAAGACTTCGCATCTGGGTACAGTACCAAAGTACCGCCAGACAGACCTTTACCCCAGTAATCGTTCGCGTCGCCTTCTACTTCGAACTTAACGCCTTTCGCAAGGAACGCACCGAAAGATTGGCCAGCACTACCGTGGAACTTAACGTTCATTGGCTGTGGTAAACCTTGGTCTTTGTAAACCTTCGAGATTTCGTTCGACAGCATGGTACCCGCAGAGCGGTCTGTGTTGATGATAGGGAAGGTCGCATTCACGGTTTCACCTTTCTCAAGCGCTGGAATTGCCGCTTGAATCAACTTGCGGTCTAGAACGTCTTCTAGGTTGTGGTTTTGTTGTGTCTGGTTGTAGATACCATCTTCTTCACGAGCCTGCTCAATGTGCAGTACAGGTGTTAGATCTAGGTTCTTGTACTTCCAGTGGCCGATGTCGTCACGAACTTTAAGTTTGTGCGATTGACCTACCATCTCATCGATAGAGCGGAAGCCAAGTTCAGCCATTACTTCACGCAGACCTTCAGCCATGTATTGGAAGAAAGTCACTACGTCTTCTACGCGGCCGTCGAAACGCTCACGCAGAGTTTTGTTTTGTGTTGCGATACCAACAGGACAGGTATTCTTGTGACACTTACGCATCATGATACAGCCTTCAACAACCAATGCTGCTGTTGCTACGCCCCATTCTTCCGCGCCAAGTAACGTTGCTACTGCAAGGTCACGTGGTGTTTTCATCTGACCATCAGACTGAACAACGATACGGTTACGTAGGCCGTTTTTCAGTAGTGTTTGGTGCGTTTCTGCTAGACCTAGTTCCCAAGGCAGACCTGTGTGACGGATAGAAGACATCGGAGATGCACCCGTACCACCATCAAAACCTGCGATAAGTACCACGTCAGCTTTCGCTTTCGCTACACCCGATGCAATCGTACCTACGCCAGCTTCTGATACTAGCTTCACGTTGACACGACCGTTACGGTTCGCGTTTTTCAGATCGTAGATCAGCTGAGCCAAATCTTCGATTGAGTAGATATCGTGGTGTGGCGGTGGCGAGATAAGACCTACGCCCGGAGTCGAGTGACGCGTTGCGCCGATCCAGTCATCAACCTTATCACCAGGTAGTTGACCACCTTCGCCCGGTTTCGCACCTTGAGCCATCTTGATTTGTAGCTCATCAGCGTTAGATAGGTAGTAAGACGTTACACCAAAGCGACCAGAAGCCACCTGTTTGATTGCTGAACGTTCCCAGTCGCCGTTTTCTTTACGTTCGAAACGTGCTGGATCTTCACCACCTTCACCTGAGTTTGATTTCGCGCCAATGCGGTTCATCGCAACAGCCAGTGTTGAGTGAGCCTCATGCGAGATTGAACCAAAGCTCATTGCGCCGGTTGCGAAACGCTTAAGAATGTTCTCGATTGGTTCTACTTCTGCTAGAGGAATAGAGCCTGCAGGGTTCTTGATGAAGTCCAGTTGGCTACGTAGCGTTGCTGCGTTGTCGCCTTGGTCATCAACTGCTTTTGCGTACTTCTTGAACTGACCGTAATCTTTGTTACGCGTCGATTCTTGAAGTAGAGAAATCGTTTCTGGGTTGAATAAGTGTTTCTCACCACGTTGTTTCCACTGGTAAACACCACCAACATCAAGGATCTGAGCTGGAATTTCACGAGCTGGGTAACCAACACGGTGACGAACCAATACTTCTCGCGCGATATCGTCGATCGTTAGACCTTGGATACGAGAAACAGTACCTGTGAAGTATTTTTCAACCACTGATTTGCTAACACCAAGTGCTTCAAAGATTTGTGCACCGTGGTAAGACTGCAGCGTAGAGATCCCCATCTTAGAGAAGATCTTAAGTAGACCGCCGTTAACACCTTTACGGTAGTTATCGAATAACTCACGTGGGTGTACGTTTGGATCTAGCTTCTTAGTACGTTGCAGTTCAACAATCGTTTCAATAACTAGGTATGGGTTAACTGCGTTTGCACCATAACCGATAAGCGTTGCAAAGTGGTGTGTCTCACGAGCGTCGCCCGTTTCAACAACGATGTCACACTTAGCACGTAGACCTTTACGGATTAGGTGGTGGTGAACCGCGCCAACCGCCAGCATTGCTGGAATAGCGGCATGGTTAGAGTTAACCGCACGGTCTGTCAGTAGGATGATAGAGTAGCCATCAATCACTGCGTCTTCTGCGTATTGGCAGATACGCTTAAGTGCGCGCTCTAACTTACCTTGGTCGCCATTTGCTTGGAATACGATATCCAGCGTCTTCGCCTGAAGGTGCTCGTTATCGATTGCACGCAGTTTTTCTAACTCAGAGTTAGACAGTACTGGAGACTCAAGTTCTACTTTTTGACAGTGCTCAGGTGTTTCAGCAAGTAAGTTCTGGTCTTTACCTAGGTAAGTGTTCAGAGACATAACCATGCGCTCACGAATCGGGTCGATCGGCGGGTTAGTTACTTGTGCAAACAACTGTTTGAAGTAGTTTGAAAGGTGCTGCGATTGGTGAGAAAGAATCGCTAGCGGCCAGTCAGCACCCATTGCAGAAAGTGGCTCGTAGCCTGTTTTCGCAAGAGGTAGAATGATTTCGTTTACTTCTTCAGAACTCACGCCAAACGATTGTTGTTTGTGTAGTAGTTTCTCTGGAGAAGGTTGGCTAAATTCGTTGCTCGCATCCGGTAGCTTTTTCAGGCTCAGAAGGTTCTCTTCAACCCACTTTTCGTAAGGTTGTGCTTTAGCAATGCTGTCTTTCACTTCTTCATCAGAAATGATGCGGCCTTGCTCAAGGTCAGCAACGAAGATACGACCTGGTTGTAGACGACCACGGTACTCAACGTTTTCAGGTGCAATCTCAACAACACCAGACTCAGACGCCATTACTAGGAAGTCGTCTTTAGTTACTGTGTAGCGAGAAGGACGCAGACCATTACGGTCAAGTGTTGCACCTACTTGAACACCATCGGTGAAACATACTGATGCTGGGCCATCCCATGGTTCCATTACGTTCGCGTGGTACTGGTAGAACGCACGACGAGTTGGATCCATGTTTTTGTTTTCTTGCCATGCTTCCGGGATCATCATCATCAACGCGTGTGGCAGAGTACGACCTGAAAGAACAAGTAGCTCAAGTGCCATATCGAAGTTTGATGAATCCGAACTACCTTCCTGACAGATAGGAAGCAGCATGTCGATTTCAGCTTGTGTAAACAGATCCGATTCTAGGATTGCTTCACGTGCTTTCATCCAGTTCAGGTTGCCGCGAACCGTATTGATTTCGCCATTGTGCGCGATGTAACGGAAAGGCTGAGCTAGACGCCAACGTGGGAATGTATTGGTAGAGAAGCGAGAGTGTACTAGTGCTAGAGCTGTCACCATGGTTGGGTTTTGCAGATCTAGGAAGTACTGAGGAACTTGTTCAGTTGTTAGCTGACCTTTGTACACCAATGTCTTGTAAGACATAGAGTTGATGTAGAAGTCATCACCGATATTTGAAACGCTTTCTAGGCATACACGAACCGTGTAGTTACGTAGAACATACAGTTTACGCTCAAGCTCTTCTGGTGTGATACCTGGGCCGCCAGAAATAAATACGTGTTCAAATTGAGGTTCAGTGCTTAGTGGGTCAG
The DNA here is from genome assembly GCF_041474985.1 of Vibrio sp. 10N.222.49.C9. Taxonomy (NCBI): domain Bacteria; kingdom Pseudomonadati; phylum Pseudomonadota; class Gammaproteobacteria; order Vibrionales; family Vibrionaceae; genus Vibrio; species Vibrio sp. 10N.222.49.C9. Next base: position 18,287 of record NZ_JBFRVD010000007.1, read on the forward strand.
CACCAATCATTGAATTGTCCGTTGGAAGTTCACGGTAACCGATAACTTCTAACTCAAGGCGTTGTGCATTGCGTTCTAGAATGTCACGACACTGTGCACGTTTGTGTTCATCTTTAGGGAAAAGTACAACACCAACACCATATTTTTCAAAAGATGGCAGCTTAATTCCAAGCTTTACGGCTTCTTCTAGTAAGAATTCGTGCGGCTTCTGTAGCAGGATACCTGCACCATCACCAGAACACGGATCGCAGCCTTGACCGCCACGGTGTTCCATACGTGCAAGCATATCGAGTGCTTGAGTTACTACATCATGAGATTTGCGATTCTTTAGATGCGCAACAAAACCGATACCACAAGCGTCATGCTCCAATTCAGGAGTATACAGACCCTGTGAGTTCTGCTCTTGATCTACCATAGATACATCCTTCCAGTTAAATCTAGGCGCAACTTATTTGTATAAAGTCAGCCTTGTCCTTTTATATTTATGGGTCTAAACCTGCCTATGCTGGCGGTTTGAATCCTTTCCGTATCTCGCAGGAAAAGTATTGCGAGAAAAACAATCCTTAGTGATACCTGTTTATTTTTAACCACAAACTAGTGGTTTATATAGGTGGGAGTTAGATATCACCGACTTATTAGCAAGTTTTCGTTGTAAGTAAATACTCAAAAATAGCCAATATGTGTAAGTATCCTACAATTTTGTCTAGGCGAATTGCAATGAAAGTTGACCCATGTAGACCATTTTTTTCGTTTTATTTTGAATTTAATGCCTAACAAATGTGCAACATTAGGCAAATAGAGCCGATTTTTTGCATGTTTATTGATATTTGTTAGGTTGCTCGCAAAAAGCCTTGAGTAAACTAATTGGTCGAATTTTGCAGGGATGTAATTTTTTTTCAAAAAAGACTGATATTCATTCTTATTTACTTGAGTGCTTTGAAAATATGCAATTACACGAGTTGGTCAATACTATCGGCCAAGACCTTCAACGCCGTTATGGCGAGAAGGTTCACAAGCTGACGCTTCATGGTGGTTTCAGCTGCCCAAACCGAGACGGGACAATTGGCCGTGGAGGTTGCACGTTTTGTAACGTGGCTTCCTTTGCCGATGAACAAACTCAAATTCAAAGTATTGCTGACCAGCTAAAAGATCGTGCGGGTGAGATTGCTCGTGCCAAGAAGTACCTGGCTTACTTTCAGGCGTACACCAGCACTTATGCTGAGGTGCAAGTGCTCAAGAATATGTATGAAGAGGCGCTAAAAGCACCCGGTGCAGAGATCGTCGGCCTTTGTGTTGGTACGCGACCAGACTGTGTGCCTGATGCGGTGTTGGATCTGTTAGCGGGCTACGTTAAACAAGGCTATGAGATTTGGCTCGAGCTTGGCCTGCAAACCGCCAATGATAAAACCCTCAAGCGAATTAACCGCGGCCACGATTTTGCAGTGTATGAAACGATCACCCAACGCGCACGCGCTTTAGGTATCAAGGTGTGTACTCATCTGATTGTTGGCCTACCAAAAGAAACCAAAGCGGATAACCTTGAAACCTTAGACAAGGTATTAGCCGTTGGCACCGATGGTATTAAGCTGCACGGCCTTCATATAGTAGAGGGCAGTACCATGGCTAAGGCGTGGAAGGCAGGAAAGCTAGAAGCCCCAAGCCTCGAAGAGTACATCGATATCGCGAGTGAGATCATTCAACGCACTCCTGCGGACGTGGTTTATCACCGTGTTTCTTCAGCGGCGAGACGCCCAACCTTACTTTCTCCTTTATGGTGTGAGAACCGCTGGTTAGCGATGACTGAAATAGGTCGTTCGTTGGATAAAACCGGTGCTCAAGGCATCAAAACGGGCTCTGCATTCGAGTACACGTTGCCTGTTTTAAACGCGGCCAATTAATAGAAATGGGTGACTGTAGGTAACAGCAGATAAAACCAATAAATAGTGGTAACATTTCCCTAATAGATTTTATGGTATAGATTGAGAGTAAATGGAACTGGTAATGACTTGGTTGTGGGACAGGGCGTATGGCTACGGTATTTATATCGTTGTTGTATTGCTGATTGCTCTCATCTGCTGGCATCTCTATTCTCGTTATCAGTCGCATATCGAAACGCTTCTACTTGCTACCCCGTCGCCACTCTACTTTGTTGATGTTCGAAGTGGCGAAATACTCTATGCCAATCGCCAAGCCATGCAGTTGCTTGGTATCCGCCAAATCGGTGTTAATTTTCGCTTTCCTACTGTGGAAAGCGAGAACAGCTTTCGTCACTACTTAACCAACCACATCAACTCTCGAGCCTTCGAGCAGGTCTCCCTGTGGGCGCTTTCTGAATTTGAGTCGTTCAAGATCAACTTGATCGGTCGTAAGATCCATTTTAGAAATAAGCAGGCTTGGATGATTCACGCCTCACCTTATAAAAACACTAACGAAGAACTGTCCCAAGAAGTTCGAGAACTGAATGTTGCTCGTACCGCTTTGGATTCTTTGTCTGAGCTGATCTACGTGAAAGATCAGAAAGGTCAGTTAGTGACGAGTAATCGCTCGTTTAAAAAGTTTTGGCATGGTCGTGCTGAAGAGGGCACCCTGAGTGTTTCTGGTGGAGTATTAAAAGGTCGTGTAAGTGAACGCTCTTGGACTACAGATCAAGATGGAAAAAGCTGCTTGCTTGAAACCTACCAAAGTGTGCTGCTTTCCCAAGATGGAGAAACCATCGGCACGCTCTCTATTAGTCATGATGTGACCGATTGGCATGACATGCAGCAGAAACTGCGTGGCGAGATGGAGAAGCGAAAAGATACCGAAGTGGCACTTGCGCAGCGTGACACCATCTTGCAAAACCTCCTGGAGGCCAGCCCAGACTCGATTGGTATCTTTAATGAAAACATGGTTTATCAAGCGTGTAATAAACCATTTGTGGCTGCGCTGGGTATCTCTGAAGTCAGTGACTTGATCGGTAAACGTTTACAAGATGTGGTGCCACATAGCATCTATACGCGAATATCAGAAACCGATCATCAAGTGCTTCATCAAAGTAAATCACTGCGTTATATCGACAAAGTGGTCTCAAGTGATGGAACATTTACTTGGTATGATGTAGTCAAATCACCGTTTAGAGATCCAGCATCGAGCACTAATGGTGTGTTGATCATGGCGCGTGATATTACAGAGCGTTATCTAGCAGAACAAAAGCTTGAAGAAGCCAACCTTGAACTTGAACGCCTCAGCTTTATGGATAGCCTGACTAAAGTGTCTAACCGACGTCGTTTCGATGAACAGCTCTCTACACTGTGGCATTATCATGTGCGTGAGAAGCTGCCACTGACGATCATGCTATGTGATATCGACTTCTTTAAAGGCTACAACGACTTTTACGGACACCAACAAGGCGATGATGCTTTGATTCAGGTTTCTCAGGCATTTAAGCAGGTGTTGAATCGTTCATCTGATTGTGTGGCTCGTTATGGTGGTGAAGAGTTCGGCTTTATTCTGCCAAATACAACGACCGAAGGTGCTCAGCTGGTGGCGCAGCGTATTCATGATGAAGTCCTAAAATTGGAACTTGCGCATGAGAAGTCGACAGTCTCTGAATTCATCACGGTGAGTATTGGTATTATCTCTTACATTCCTACACCTGATGATGAAATGGAATCGGCTGTTGCCTTGGCTGATAGTGCGTTGTATCAAGCGAAATCAGACGGTCGCAACCGTTCAATGGTGCATCCATACTCAATTCGCTAACGCTATAAAATTGGCAATTTGATTATCCCCGGCTATTTTTGCTTAGTTAGTATTTGTATTGGTTAATTAACCTTCGAAATTACCGCTGAACACTTGCTGCGTGTGATGTAGCTAGCTTACCTCCCATCTTCAAACAGGGTAGAATGTTGCTAGTCTTATCGCATGGAGCGCTAAATGAAACCCATGAAAAATCTTGCCCAGTATTACGTGGATCTACTCGTAAAACTGGGGATTGTCCGCTTTTCTATCTTACTCGCCCTAGCGCTTGTTGCCCTCGCTGTTGTTGTGCAAGTCGGTATCACCCTTGCACTCAAAGGCAATGTTGATGACATCGACATTGTCCGTTCAGTTTTCTTCGGTTTAGTGATCACGCCTTGGGCGGTTTATTTTCTGTCAGTGGTCGTGGACCAGTTGGAAGAATCACGTCAAAGGTTAGCGAAATTGGTCTCTAAACTTGGCGACATGCGTGAGCGAGACCAAGAACTCAACAATAAAATGCAGCTCAATATCGAGAAGCTTAATCAAGAAATTGAAGAGCGTGAAAAAGCGGAAGAAGCGCGCGCAGAAGCAATGCAAGATCTCGAAAACGAGGTGTTCCAGCGCGAGCGTACTCAGCTTGAACTCGCAGAACGTACTGCACTGTTACGCTCGTTTATCGATGCCTCGCCTGACCTTATTTACTACCGTAATGAAGATGGTGTGTTCTCTGGTTGTAACCGTGCGGTTGAAGAGCTCACTGGTAAAACAGAAAAAGAGCTAGTTGGTTTAACTCCTTGGGATGTTTACAGTAAAGAGGTCGCTCAGCAAGTTGTTGAAACCGATAAGAAAGTATTTGCTGACAACCAAGCACTGACTTATGACCAATGGCTTGAATACCCAGATGGCCGCAAGAGTTACTTCGAACTGCGTAAAGTGCCTTTCTACAGCAAAGATGGTCGTCACTTGGGCTTGGTTGGTTTTGGCCGCGATATTACTGAACGTAAAGAGCATCAAGAGTCGTTAGAAAAAGCCAGCCGCGATAAGACCACCTTTATCTCAACTATTAGCCACGAGTTAAGAACGCCGCTCAACGGCATCATTGGCTTGAGCCGCATGCTGCTTGATAGCCAACTGACCACCGAACAGCGCAAGCAGATGCAAACCATCAAGGTGAGCGCGGTGACACTGGGTAATATCTTCAACGATATTATTGATATGGATAAGTTCGACCGCCGTAAGCTTGAACTCTTCCCTACGCCTATTAACTTTGAAGATTTCGTTGTCGAGATCGAAAGTATCTCTGCGTTGATGGCTGAGCAGAAAGGGTTAAGGTTCGATCTAGAAAGATTGTCTGATCTTCCAGCTGCTGTTGAGGTGGATGGTACTCGTCTTAGACAGGTACTGTGGAACCTTGTTAGTAACGCGATGAAGTTCACCAAAGATGGTGGAGTGGTGATGACAGTCAGCGCCGACATTGATGGTGACTTTGCCAACATTACGATGGAAGTGGAAGATACTGGTATTGGTATCCCTGAAAGTGAAATCGAGAAGATCTTCGCGATGTACTATCAGGTGAAATCGGGCACGGACAACTTGCACGCTGTCGGCACGGGTATTGGTCTCGCTGTCTCTCAACAGCTAATTAATATGATGGATGGCCACATTGAAGTCATCAGTGAAGAGGGCTTTGGCAGTACCTTTATGGTTTCGATTCGAGTTCCAGTGAATCACGATACTCAGGCTCTGATCAAAACGCCAAGAAAACAGTCGAATCTTAAGATCTTTATGGTCGAAGACATTGAACTCAATATCACAGTGGCTCGCTCTCTACTTGAAAGCCTTGGCCATGAAGTGACAGTCGTGATGACGGGTAAAGAGGCGCAAATTGCTTTCAATCCTGAAGACTATGATTTGGTGTTGTTGGATATCCAACTGCCAGATATGACGGGTTTCGATATTGCTCAATACTACCGCGAGAAATACAGCCAGCTACCGCCTTTGGTGGCGTTAACTGCGAACGTATTAAACAACAAGCAAGAGTACTTCCAGAAAGGCATGGACGAAGCGATCAGTAAACCTTTGTCGGTTCGAGCTATCCAAGATGTCATCAGTGAACTTATCGAAGATGCACCAGAGGTAATTGAGAAGGTAGCGGGCACCGATAAGGTTGAGAGCATTGATAAAGTCGACGCGAGTAAGCCTTTTCTTTCAGAAATTGATACCACTTTGCTTGATATTGATATGCTAGAGTCTTATGTTGATATTGTTGGACCGAAACCGGTTTTGGATAACATCGCGATGTTCGAAGATATGATGCCGGAGTATATGGAAATATTGAACTCCAACATGGTCGCGAAAGATAAAGCCAGTATCGTTTCTGAGGCACATAAGATTAAAGGTGCTGCAGGTTCTATTGGTCTGAAACGCATCCAACAAGTTGCCCAGAAAGCTCAATCTCCAGATTTGCCTGCGTGGTGGGAGAACATTTCAGATTGGGTTGATGAGATAAATAACGAATACCAGAATGACATTGAAGTTTTAAAGAGTTGGTTAAATCAAAGGTAGAAGAATAATGAAAAAATTAGCATTCGCCGCATGTGTAGTGGCATTAGCGGGTTGTTCTGCGCCACAAGTAGAATGGCAGCAAGATAATCAAGTCGAAGTATCTGCAGCAACAGTTACCATGAAAAGCAACCTTTGGCACAACAAGATGCCAACGATTGGCGAGACTCAAGATAAGACCCTACATGGTGCTATCTACCTAGAGTCAGACTCACAACTGCCAGCAACGCTTGCGGTTGAAAGTGTTACGGTTAAACAGGGTGCAGACACCTTGTTGGTAACGGCTGACGATCTTGATTTAAGAACACACAGTGAAACTCAATGGGAAGTCGCGTTTGTATGGCAGCTAGAAATCGACAGTGACAAGCCTGTTGATGTGGCGGTGGAACTTAAAGATGGCGAAACCGTGAAGTGGTTAGTAGAGAAAGACGTTAAGGTGGATACGGTTTACTAAAATCTTATCCAATTAAGAACAATAAAAAAGGGAGAATGCGTTGGCATTCTCCCTTTTTAATAACTATTGATGACGCTTCTAGTGTTCAAAACACTTACTGGTGAGTAGTGCTAAATGGTAAGAGGCGCGAATCGAATTAGTCTTCTAGGTCACCACAAAAGCGGTAGCCTTCACCGTGAATCGTTGCGATGATTTCTGGCGTACCAGAAACAGATTCAAAGTGCTTACGAATACGACGGATTGTTACGTCTACAGTACGATCGTGTGGCTTAAGCTCACGGCCAGTCATCTTCTTAAGAAGGTCAGCACGTGTTTGGATCTTACCTGGGTTCTCACAGAAGTGAAGTAGAGCACGGAACTCTGAACGAGGTAGCTTGTAGCCTTCGCCATCTGGGCTAACCAGAGAACGACTGTTGATATCTAGTACCCAACCGTTGAACTCATACTTCTCAACGCTACGCTTCTCTTCTTGAACAGAGCTTGTGCTCATTGAACGGTTCAGAAGGTTGCGTGCACGGATAGTCAGTTCACGAGGGTTGAAAGGCTTAGTGATGTAGTCATCAGCGCCGATCTCTAGGCCAAGGATCTTATCAACTTCATTATCACGACCAGTTAAGAACATAAGCGCTACGTTTGCTTGCTCACGTAGTTCACGCGCAAGTAGTAGGCCATTCTTACCTGGAAGGTTGATGTCCATAATTACAAGGTTAACTTGGTTGTCAGATAGCACTTGGTGCATCTCTTCACCGTCGCTAGCCTCAAAAACAGCATATCCCTCTGCTTCAAAAATACTCTTTAGAGTGTTACGAGTTACTTGCTCATCTTCAACGATAAGAATCTGCGGGGTTTGCATTTGGCGGTACCTAAATTTGTGACGAAACTGTGCTAATAGAATAAATTCTAGGCAAAAACATAACATACAGGTAATGTATTTTTGATGATAACTTAAAGTTTTCAAAAAAACACTTACTTCCAGCTATCTGCCTTCCTTGAAGTATTGCCCAATAACGTAGATCCAGTACGCCTTTCAATCATTCTTTTAGTGATTGGAGTGGATTCTATAATGTTAACAGCATGCTAACAACGCGAGAATGTTAATTCCATTCACTTTGTTGATTTACATCAATTGCCGTATCGCAACAAACTTTAATAGTATGGCTACAACTTAACCAATGTTATGGTGACTATTTAGCACCAAAACAAGAATGATTATTCGAGATGCTTCGCACATCTTGCCTGCTACAGACCGGATTATGAACCAAGGAAGCTGAAAGCTGTCTTAAGAGTCTAGTAGATAAATATGCTCAATCAACTTTTATTGAGTAATAAATTGAGCATAGAACAATGAAAACAAAGGATTAATTTTAATAACATATAAAAGCATAGAGGCTAGCCTGACATAACCGGTAACGCCTTACTCACGGAGGATATATGCACGATATAACACCCGACTTGTGTGATGAGTTTGAAAGCGAAGTCACCCTACTGAACATGCCATTGCAGAACTTCGGCCAACGTGGTGCGTTCTTTGGAAAAATTGTAACAGTTCGTTGTTATCACGATAATTCCAAGGTTCGCGAGGTTTTAGAGACCGACGGCTGTGGCAAAGTGCTTGTCGTTGACGGAAATGGCTCATGCCAGAAGGCGCTGCTTGGCGATCAACTCGCTATTCTCGCGATAGAAAACGGTTGGGAAGGCGTGATTGTAAACGGTGCGGTGCGTGATGTAGGCATGATGTCGCAAATGGACCTTGGCGTTCAGGCGTTAGGTGCATCGCCATTCAAAACAGAGAAACGCGGTGTCGGCCAAGTGAATGTGACACTCTCTATACATAATCAACTGATTCAGCCTGGTGACTATATTTATGCCGATTGGAATGGCGTGTTAATTTCATCTGAGCTGTTAATTGAATCGTAACTGACTCAAATTGAATGCCGTTGATAGATTAGAACGGGGAATGGTTTGTGATGTACTAAACGGGGAATGGTTTGTGATGTACTAAAAGTTTGGATCTCAATCCGCACTAATCTGTTAATAAAGAACAAGCTAAAGAGACTAAAAGCGAAACCCTAGTCCCACTTCAACACCTTGCTGCCACTCTTCATAATCAAGGGTGGCATGCAAATCTAGGTTATCTGTTAGTTGCACTCGGCTGGAAACCTCTGCGGCTACCGATTTCTCATTGTCTTCGGTCTCGTCTTTATAGGTGTGTAGAGAACTGTTAAAAGAGACTCTTTCTGAGAACTGATAACTGACACCACTCAAGAATCCACTTTCCTGTTTCAGTGCCGCACTATTGATACGTGTACCGACGTAAAGATCCACATCTGAAAACAAGCTATAAGAGTAGCCACTGTCTATCTTCCAAGTATCGAAGCTTTCACTCGACGCGTTTTGTGTGGAGATAAAGAATTTATGAGAAGAACTATCGATCTGGCTGGGTAGTAGAGGCAAGCTATTCGCTGAACAAACAACAGGCATAGCAAAAGCCAAAAGAATAAGTAATCTCTTCATTTCCCACTCCTGATGTCATTATTATTGTTCTTCGAACGTTATCGTTCAATTAAAGCACAGAACTTGTACGTTCGCTGCACAATCGATATAGCATTTTGTTATGACTATATATGCAACTGATCACTATTGCCTGTTCAATGAGTAAATCCAGTATCTTAAGTGAAGGTTTATACAGGGTGTTTTATCCCTTAAATGACGGTTTGCTCTGAAAAACGGTGCGAATGTAAAAAAAACGCAACTTTTCATTGACGTCCAGTGGTAAAAATTGATACACGTAGAGTAAAGCACAAGCAGAGAATTTGATATGCAGCACGTAAGCCACCTAGTAATGACCACAACCATTATTATTACCGACATTAACATTGTTGGGGCAGGCTGCTAAGTAACGGATTTTAAAAAAAAGGCCTGTATCCAACAAGATACAGGCCTTTTTTTGTACCATTTTTATGACTTATGGAGAAAGGGATGCGCGTTTTAAAGTTTGGAGGTTCATCATTAGCTGATGCAGATCGTTTTTTACGAGCGGCTGATATCATCGCTAATAATGCCCAGCAAGAAGAGCTAGCCGTTGTACTATCGGCTCCAGGAAAAACAACCAATAAGTTGGTCGCTGTTATTGAAGCTGCACTGAAAAATGGTGAAGCTGACGCACAGATTACAGAGATCGAATCTTCATTTAACACACTGTTTGCAGAGATCAAAGCGGTCGTGCCTTCTATCGATGGTGCCGCGTTTCAAGAGCAGGTGGATACCTCTCTTGCTCAGCTAAAGCAGTTCGTGAATGGCATCAACCTACTTGGTATGTGCCCGAACCACGTTAATGCTCGCATCATCAGTAAAGGTGAGCGAATCTCTATCCAGTTAATGAAAGCGGTACTGGAAGCGAAAGGCCAACCAGCAAGCCTGATTGACCCTGTCCAATACCTATACGCTAAAGGCGATCACCTTGAAGCTATGGTCGATGTGGATGTCTCTACTCAGAACTTCCAACAATCTCCACTTCCTAAAGGTCACGTTAACATCATGCCTGGCTTTACTGCGGGTAATGAAAAAGGTGAGCTAGTCACACTAGGTCGTAATGGTTCTGACTACTCAGCGGCTGTGTTAGCGGCGTGTCTACGTGCTGATTGCTGTGAAATCTGGACTGATGTCGATGGCGTTTACAACTGTGACCCACGCTTAGTTGATGATGCTCGTCTGCTCAAGTCTCTTAGCTACCAAGAGGCGATGGAGCTTTCTTACTTTGGTGCTTCGGTTCTACACCCGAAAACCATTGCTCCTATTGCGCAATTCCACATTCCTTGTCTGATCAAAAACAGCTTCAACCCACAAGGCGCAGGTACTTTGATTGGCCAAGACACTGGCGAAGATAACCTAGCAATCAAAGGTATTACGACGCTAAGTGACCTAACCATGGTTAACGTATCAGGCCCAGGCATGAAGGGCATGGTAGGTATGGCGAGTCGTGTATTCGGCGCGATGTCTTCTGCTGGCGTTTCTATTGTCCTTATTACTCAATCTTCTTCTGAGTACAGCATCAGCTTCTGTATTGAATCGGCTGATAAGGTGAAAGCGAAACAAGTGTTGTCAGACGCGTTTGAACTTGAACTTAAAGATGGCCTGTTAGAGCCGGTTGAGTTCATGGATGACGTTGCGATTGTAACGCTGGTGGGTGACGGTATGCGCACTTCACGTGGCGTAGCATCTCAGTTCTTCTCTTCTTTAGCTGAAGTGAACGTCAACATTGTTGCTATTGCTCAAGGTTCTTCAGAGCGCGCTATTTCAGCGGTTATCCCTGAAGACAAAATCTCTGAAGCAATCAAAGCGTGTCACGAGAACCTATTTAACTCTAAGCACTTCCTAGATGTATTCGTTGTGGGTGTCGGCGGTGTTGGTGGCGAGCTTGTTGACCAGATCCAACGTCAGCAAGGCAAACTGGCTGAAAAAGGCATCGTGATTCGCGTATGTGGTTTAGCAAACAGTAAAGGTTTGTTGCTAGACAGCGATGGTCTACCGTTAGAGCAGTGGCGTGACCGTATGTCGAGTGCGACTGAAGAGTTCAGCCTAGCGCGTTTAGCGGCTTTGGTTCAACGTAACCACATCATCAACCCAGTATTGGTTGATTGTACGTCTAGCGAAGGTATTGCGGCGCAGTACGCTGATTTCCTAGCGGCTGGTTTCCACGTAGTAACACCAAACAAGAAAGCAAACACAGCAAGCATGGCTTACTACCATCAGCTTCGTGAAGTTGCACGCAACTCACGTCGTAAGCTGATGTACGAGACAACAGTAGGTGCAGGTCTACCGGTCATCGAAAACCTACAGAACCTTATCTCTGCAGGTGATGAACTTGAGAAGTTCAACGGCATTCTTTCAGGTTCACTGTCTTACATCTTCGGCAAGCTTGATGAAGGTATGACACTGAGCCAGGCAACCAATATTGCAAAAGATAACGGCTTCACTGAACCGGATCCTCGAGATGATCTATCTGGTATGGATGTGGCGCGTAAGTTGCTTATTCTTGCTCGTGAAGCAGGCATGGCGCTTGAACTTGAAGATGTTGAAGTAGACCAAGCTCTGCCACCGGGTTTTGATGATTCAGGTACGGTTGAAGAGTTCATGGCTCGCCTACCAGAAGCGGATGCTTACTTCAAAGAGCAGTCAGCTATCGCAGCAGAAGAAGGTAAAGTACTTCGTTATGTGGGTGAAATCGCTGAAGGTAAGTGTAAGGTTCGTATCGCTGCTGTTGATGGCGACGACCCAATGTTCAAGATTAAAGATGGCGAGAACGCATTAGCATTCTACAGCCGTTACTACCAACCAATCCCTCTAGTACTGCGTGGCTACGGCGCGGGTACTGAAGTAACAGCTGCTGGCGTATTCTCTGATGTGATGCGTACTCTTGGTTGGAAATTAGGAGTTTAAGAATGAGTTCAAGTGATATGGATGTTGTCGTTTATGCTCCTGCATCAATCGGTAATGTCAGTGTAGGGTTTGATGTGCTGGGGGCCGCTGTGTCTCCAGTGGATGGCACGCTGCTAGGTGACCGAGTTATGGTTAAAGCCGGTGATGAACCATTCTCACTTAAAACTGCAGGCAGCTTTGTTTCTAAGCTGCCAACTGAAGCAAAAGAAAACATCGTTTACGACTGCTGGGTGGTGTTCTCGAGAGAGCTTGATAAAAAAGGCGTTACGCTAAAGCCTTTAGAAATGACACTAGAAAAGAACATGCCTATCGGTTCAGGTTTGGGTTCTAGTGCATGTTCAATCGTCGCGGCACTGGATGCGCTAAACCGTTTTCACGGTCAGCCCCTGAATGAAACTGAACTGCTTGCTCTGATGGGTGAAATGGAAGGCAAGATTTCAGGTGGTATCCACTACGATAACGTTGCGCCATGTTACCTTGGTGGTGTGCAGCTCATGCTTGAAGAGCTAGGCATCATCAGCCAAGAAGTACCGTGTTTTGACGACTGGTACTGGGTAATGGCTTATCCGGGTATTAAGGTTTCAACGGCTGAAGCGAGAGAGATCCTACCATCTCAATATCGTCGTCAGGATATTATTGCTCATGGTCGTCACTTAGCGGGCTTTATCCACGCGTGTCATTCAGGTCAACCTGAACTGGCGGCGAAGATGATCAAAGACGTGATCGCTGAACCATATCGTGAGAAACTGCTTCCAGGGTTTGCTGATGCTCGTAAATACGCGCTGTCAGCTGGGGCACTGGCTACTGGTATTTCTGGTAGTGGTCCAACTCTATTTAGCATTTGCAAAGAACAAGATGTCGCCGAGCGTGTTGCACGCTGGTTAGAACAAAATTACGTACAAAATGAAGAAGGATTCGTTCACGTTTGTCGCCTAGATAAGCAGGGTTCGATCGTTACAGGAAGTGAGTTATGAAACTGTACAACATCAAAGAAAATGATGAACAAGTCTCTTTTGGCCAAGCCGTTCGTCAAGGCTTAGGCCGTAATCAAGGTCTATTTTTCCCATCTGAACTGCCAAAGTTTGATGATATCGATGCGCTGCTAGCAGAGGACTTTGTCCCTCGTAGCTCAAAGATTCTGTCAGCATTGATTGGTGATGAATTACCAAAAGAACAGATCGACCAAATGGTGGATGCAGCGTTCCAATTCCCTGCACCAATCAACCAAGTAAAAGACGGCGTTTACGCGCTTGAGCTTTTCCACGGTCCAACACTGGCGTTTAAAGATTTCGGTGGCCGCTTTATGGCTCAATCTTTAGCAGCTGTTTCTGATGGTGGTCAAATCACTATCTTAACGGCAACATCAGGTGATACTGGTGCGGCGGTTGCGCATGCTTTCTACGGCATGGAAGACATCAATGTTGTGATTCTTTACCCGAAAGGCAAGATCAGCCCACTGCAAGAGAAGCTGTTCTGTACGCTTGGCAAGAACATCCACACTGTGGCGATTGATGGTGACTTTGATGCGTGTCAGGCTCTAGTTAAAGACTCATTTGATGACGCTGAACTGCGTAAAGAGATCGGTCTTAACTCGGCAAACTCGATCAACATCAGCCGTTTAATGGCTCAGATCTGTTACTACTTTGAGGCGGCTTCTCAGCTGACTAAAGAGCAACGTGAAAACCTCGTTATCTCTGTACCAAGTGGTAACTTTGGTAACCTAACGGCTGGTCTATTGGCTAAAGCGCTAGGTCTACCTGTTAAGCGTTTTATCGCAGCAACTAACGAAAATGACACTGTTCCTCGTTACCTAGAAACAGGTCAGTGGGATCCAAAACCGACTGTTGCGACAACATCGAACGCGATGGACGTAAGCCAACCAAACAACTGGCCTCGTATCGAAGAGCTTTGCCAACTGAAAGGTTGGGGCTTAGATACACTAGGCAAAGGTAAAGTATCTGACGAGCAGAGCGCTGAGTCAGTTCGCGACCTAAAAGCACAAGGTTACCTATGTGAACCACATGGTGCGATTGCTTACCGTCTACTGGAAGAGCAACTGCAAGAGAACGAAACTGGCTTGTTCCTGTGTACAGCACACCCAGCGAAATTCAAAGAAGTGGTTGATGACATCCTAGGTTCTGATATCGAACTGCCTGGCCCGCTAGCAAAGCACGCGGCGATGGAATTGTTGTCTGAAGATCTTGATAACGATTTTGAAGCGCTAAAAGCTGTGCTTCGTCGAGTTCAACCGTAACGTCCATTTGTTTTTCGAACAAATAAAAACGGCGCTCAATGAGCGCCGTTTTTGTATTCTAATTTAAGCTCTAAAAATTATAGAGACTCAGTGAACGTACGTGCGATAACGTCACGTTGCTGTTCAGTTGTTAGAGAGTTGAAACGTACAGCGTAACCCGATACACGGATAGTTAGCTGTGGGTAGTTCTCTGGGTGAGCAACTGCGTCTTCTAGCGTTTCACGCTTAAGAACGTTAACGTTTAGGTGTTGACCACCTTCGATGCGTGGTGCTGCTTCGATTGCAACTTCACGGCTTTCGTACTCGCCTAGGTCTGCAGCTGAGATAACTTGGTCAGCTTCGAAACCTGCAGTAGCAACAACACAACGAGCTTCATTCTTCTCGCTATCTAGTAGCCAGATTGAGTTTAGTAGGTCATCGTTTGCTGCTTTAGTAATTTGAATACCTTGGATCATAACTATCTCCTAGTCCACTGAATGTGGTTTGATTATGGTGTTAACTTTCGATTTTTATTGAGCTGGGTAATATATACCTAATATTAGTAAGGTTAACATTGATTTAAGTCAAAAAACAACCAAAAACCATATTTTTACAAAGGTGATTATATTGAGGTAAATCAATAAAACCTTTGAAAACAAAGTAATTACAAAATATTTTAAAGTATAAAAAATATTTAACAGTCATATTTGTTGTAAGTTTACTACATTTGTTGTGTTTTTATTGAACTACAACCGATACGACCCTTTATTTATTAAGCATTCTGAAAGTGTAAAGTGATTTAATGACAAACAATAATTCATCCTCAAAACCGGAAACAAATATTAAGTTTATTGGCGCTCATGTCTCGGCTGCTGGTGGAGTTGATCAGGCGCCTATGCGTGCACGTGAAATTGGCGCCAATGCGTTTGCACTGTTTACCAAGAACCAGAGACAGTGGGCGGCAAAACCGCTAGAAGCGAAAACCATTAGTGCCTTTAAAGCTAATTGCAAAATGTTGGGCTTCGGTGCTGAGCACATTCTTCCTCATGACTCCTACCTTATTAACCTAGGAGCACCAGAAGAAGAGAAGCTAGAGAAATCACGCGCGGCTTTTATTGATGAAATGGAGCGTTGTAATCAACTTGGATTAACGCTTTTGAATTTTCATCCTGGGAGTCATTTAAAGAAAATCTCAGAAAGCGAATGTTTGGCGAAGATCGCTGAATCGATCAACCTAGCTCATCAAGCGGTACCTGACGTAATCGCAGTGATCGAGAATACGTCTGGGCAGGGCACTAATCTGGGTTGGAAGTTTGAACATCTAGCAGAGATTATCGAACAGGTAGAAGATAAGTCACGTGTTGGTGTGTGCTTAGACACCTGCCATACGTTTACTGCTGGCTATGACTTACGTACAAAAGAGGCGTGTGAGCATACTTTTGCTGAGTTCGACCGCATCGTGGGTATGCACTATCTAAGAGCAATGCACATCAATGATTCAAAAGCTGAGTTCGCGAGCCGAGTCGATCGACACCATTCTTTAGGAAAAGGCGAAATTGGCTGGGATTGTTTTGAGTATATTGCCTCTGATTCTCGCTTTAATGGTATCCCTCTTATCTTGGAAACCATTGATTCGACGATCTGGAAAGAGGAAATTCAACAACTTAGAATGTTTCATCGCTCAGCAACGCTAGCGAGCGAACAAGCGTAATAATAGAGGGGGAAATTTATTTCCGTCTATTTCTAAAAATTGGCACCTTTCTTTCATAGTATTAAAGTGAATATGTAGTTCACGATGTCTTAGAGGAGGTGCCTTTATGTATTCAATCACCCAAACTTCAACTATTGCTGTCGCACGCCGTTTACCTACACCAAACCGTCACGTGCATAACCACGGCCACCATCGTACACAGCAGAAAAGTGGTTAATCGAGATAAGCACAACTTGAACTGATTATTATGATTCATCAACAAGTGAACCCTACACATCATGTTTATTGATAGCTGTATGAGGTATAACTAGAGCCTTATTTAGGACAGTTAGCCGATACAGCTATTTTTTTGTCTGGCGAAAGCCGCTAGAAACCTTGATGATTGGGAAGTAAAACGATGACCGCACCAAAGACTTGGGAATCCATTATTAATGATGAACGTGATAAAGAGTACTTTCAGAGTGTCCTCGCGTTTGTTGAACAGCAACGTAATAGTGGTAAAACCGTCTACCCGCCACAAGAACAGGTGTTCAGTGCCTTTGATATGACGCCTTTCGAATCCGTGCGAGTGGTTATCTTAGGGCAAGATCCTTATCACGGTGCTAACCAAGCTCACGGCTTAGCATTCTCAGTGCTTCCTGGTGTGAAAATCCCACCTTCTCTACGCAATATGTACAAAGAGCTTGCACAAGATATAGAGGGCTTTGAGATTCCTAGTCATGGTTATCTCGATTCTTGGGCATCGCAAGGGGTGTTGATGTTGAACACAGTCCTTACAGTCGAAGAGGCAAAAGCACACTCACATGCTAAGTGTGGCTGGGAAACCTTTACCGATGCCATTATTGCTGAGCTCAATCAGCGCTCTGAACCGATCATCTTTTTGTTGTGGGGCGCACACGCCCAGAAGAAAGGTCAAGCGATTGATGACGACAAGCATCATGTGTTGGTTGCACCTCACCCATCGCCATTATCGGCACGCCGTGGATTCTTCGGTTGTCAGCATTTCTCTACAACCAACAAGCTGCTTTCTTCTATGGATCAACAACCTATTGACTGGCGTTTACCAACAGAAGTGTAGGTTGGTGGTTTTCTGAGCAGGGTCAAATCATAAATCAGCATATTCGTATACACTTATAAATAGTAGGTGTAATGGAGTGCAATACTATGATGATTGAAAGGATAAGACGAGAGCATGGCTATATGGCTCGTTTACTCGCGATACTCAACAGTAAGTTAGAGTTTCTGAAACAGGAGCGAGAAATAAACTATAGCCTGATCGCAGAGGTGGTTCATTACCTTATGAACCATTCAGACAAAGTGCATCACCCTAAAGAAGACGTCATTTATCGCTACTATCTTAAGCAATATGGCAGCGAGCAAGCGATTGAAGACTTGGAGTTAGAGCATCAATTGCTTTCTGAGAAAACGGCGGACTTTTTAGGTTTGGTCGATATGATCCTTCAAGATGCGGTGGTTCCTCAGCAAGTCTTTATTGAGCAGCTTGAAGCGTTTGTTAAGGCTCAGCGAAAGCACATGGAATATGAAGAGAAGCATGTGCTACCCATGATTGTTGAGGCGTTCACGGTGAAAGATTGGCAAGAAGTGGAGTCTCAATGGCTTCAACCGGAAGATGACCCTGTTTTTGGAGAGACCATCGCCGATCAATATCGCCAACTCGCGGCTCGGGTTCGACAAAATGAACAAGAGTGTGTTTAGCCCGTTGTAATGTTGAGGTGCACCTATTTTAGGTGTCCTCTATATTAGAGGGTTGGTTTCCAAATGGCGCTTTGAGCGGATTAACTACCTCAAAAAATAAAAAAGGCACCTATATAGGTGCCTTTTGCTATCTGATTTCTTATCGTGCTGATTAAAGTTTTATATCGTCAAGGCTAAAATCAAGACCTAGGTTCATCTCTCTCAGCTCTTTCTCAAGCTGCCTACGATCGTTGATGGCTTCGATTTCACGCCACTTACGCTTGAGTGGTTTCGAGCGTGATTTTTGAGTTACACGAGGCATTTCTAGTTCTGATACTTCATCGAATTGAAAGCTATCCATAAGCCATATCTCCTTCCGTGGGACTAGTTCTTACGAACCAATAAATATCATATTTAGGTTCACAATAACTTTGATTTGTTTCTCATTTGTTTCAAATCCATGAAGCTTTTGTTCTATTTTCTTATGCATGCTCACACATTGTGAGAATTATTATGTATAAAAAACAGGCAAACAAACCTAAGTAAACGATTAAATTGGGGGTTATTGAATGTTAATTCATTGTGCGAATGGAATAGCGTTTTGACTACAATGCATTGAAGTGCACATGGTACCGTGCGGTATAGGGATCTCATTGGCCTAGAAAAAAACGAAGATCTTCACTATACCTTGTAAAACCTAGGCTGACGTCATTTTTATAGGATGGTGTTCTTGTTGGGGTAGTGCCGTGGCTGTTGTTGATATTATGTCCCGATAATGTGACTTTTATTGGGCTGCATTGTTGAAAGTTGTGTTAACAAAAGGTGTGTTATTAGTGAAATGTCATTTTAATATAAGTGTATTTGCATATTGATTTTTAGGCCGTCTCGCTGCATTATCCGCCCGTCAAAAAATACACTGATACGTAAAATGGATGCATGAAGCGACATTTACAGTCTCAATCGCCGCAAGAATATAACAAGAGTGCCGACACAACATTGACAGAGGCATAGGCGATTAAGAGGAAGGCTAGGAAGCATGATCGGTGCTTAAACTCAATTACGAGGTTCACGTGACAGACTTAATCAATTTGATGAACGATCTCCTTTGGGGATCTATCTTAGTTTACTTACTGGTTGGTGTGGGTATCTACTTCACTGTACGACTAGGCTTCATTCAATTCCGCCATTTCGGCCACATGTTCTCTGTTCTTAGAAACAGCCGTAAAGCAGACAGTGCTGGTATCTCTTCTTTCCAAGCTCTTTGTACTAGTCTCGCTGCTCGTGTAGGTACGGGTAACATGGCAGGTGTTGCTGTAGCACTAACCGCTGGTGGCCCTGGTGCTATCTTCTGGATGTGGCTAATCGCAATGCTAGGTATGGCAACATCGTTTGCAGAAAGCACACTGGCACAGCTATACAAAACGCGTGATAACGACGGTAACTACCGCGGCGGCCCTGCATACTACATGGAGAAAGGCCTAGGCATGCGTTGGATGGGGGTTCTATTCTCTATCTTCCTCATCATTGCATTTGGTCTTGTATTCAACGCGGTTCAAGCGAACGCGATTGCAAGCGCAATGAATACGGCATTCGACCTTGAGCGTAGCTACGTTGGTGTTGGTATCGTAATCATCTCTGCGTTCGTTATCTTCGGTGGTATCCGTAAGATTGCACGCACAGCAGAAATCATCGTTCCAATCATGGCATTGGCTTACCTAGCGATCGCTATGTACGTGATGTTCGCGAACATCGAGAAAGTGCCTGAAGTACTGGCTCTTATCTTCAAGAGTGCATTCGGTCTGCAAGAAGCAGCAGCGGGTGGCCTAGGTTACGCAATCGCACAAGCGATGATTAACGGCATCAAACGTGGTTTGTTCTCGAACGAAGCGGGTATGGGTTCTGCGCCAAACGCAGCAGCTTCTGCTACGCCTTACCCACCGCACCCAGCATCACAAGGTTACGTGCAAATGCTAGGCGTGTTCATGGATACCATTGTTATCTGTTCAGCAACAGTCGCAATCATCCTGATGTCTGGTGAGTATGTACCACACGGTGAAGTAACGGGTATCGAACTAACGCAACGTGCACTAACAGCACAAGTGGGCGAATGGGGCGGCATTTTTGTAGCGGTAGCGATTTTCTTCTTCGCTTTCACTTCAATCATTGCAAACTACTCGTACGCTGAAACGAACCTTATCTTCCTTGAGCACAACAACAAGAAGGGCCTAGTGCTGTTCCGTATCGTTGTTCTGGGTATGGTTATGTTCGGTTCTCTAGCGACGTTACCAACGGTATGGGCACTGGCTGACGTATCGATGGGCCTAATGGCGATTGTTAACTTGGTGGCGATTATCCTGCTATCAGGTATCGTGATTAAGCTAGCGAAAGACTACAACCGCCAACTAGACGCGGGTAAAGTACCAACATTCGATTCGAATGACTTCCCAGAGCTTAAGTCTCAGCTGGAAGACGGTATTTGGGACAACAACAAGAAGTAATCTTGTTGGAGCGATAAACGGCTCATCCTAAAGTGATTAGAAAGGCTAAGGTTTCGACCTTAGCCTTTTTGTTTGCCTGTCATTTGTCTCATTCTGTCTATCGAAGCTCATTCTCCCTATCGAAGCTCATTCTCCCTATCAAAGTAATAGGAAGAGTCATAAAGACAAGTTGATGTTTTTTCTATACTCTAGCAGCATCCAGTTAGATAACCGATTAGGGTAAAGTTATGTTAGTTGTCGTTTCTCCAGCCAAAACACTTGATTACGAATCACCATTAGCGACGGAACGCTTTAGTCAGCCTGAGTTTGTTGAACACTCTGCTGAGCTGATTGAAGAGTGCCGCAAACTGACGCCAGTAGATATTTCTGCACTGATGAAAGTCAGCGATAAAATCGCAGGGTTGAACGTAGCGCGCTTTGAGCAGTGGAGCGAGACCTTTACCCAAGACAACGCACGCCAAGCAATCCTAGCCTTTAAAGGCGATGTATACACTGGCCTAGACGCTGAAACGCTATCGGATGAAGATTTTGACTACGCACAAGACCACCTGCGCATGCTTTCTGGGTTATATGGCTTGCTTAAGCCATTAGATTTGATGCAGCCATACCGCCTAGAGATGGGTACACGCTTAGCCAATGCTCGTGGTACTAACTTGTACCAGTTCTGGGGCAACATCATCACAGACAAGCTCAATGAAGCGTTGAATGCTCAAGGCGACAATGTGTTGATCAATCTAGCGTCGAACGAATACTTTAAAGCCGTGAAGCCGAAGAACTTGGATGGCCAAGTGATTACCCCTGTATTCAAAGACTGCAAGAACGGTCAGTACAAGGTGATCAGTTTCTACGCGAAGAAAGCGCGTGGCATGATGGCTCGCTACATCATCGAGAACAAGATCGACTCGGTTGAGGCGCTGACCCAGTTTGATACGGCGGGCTACTACTTCGTTGAAGAAGAGTCGAACGCGAAAGAGCTTGTCTTTAAGCGCGAAGAGCAAAACTAGTAGTCCTTGGCTAACGAGTAGCTCTCGGTTTTAGCCTGTAGTTAATATTAGAGACCGAGACAGGCCAGATAGAGAAAAGCCCCATGCAGCGAACTGCATGGGGCTTTTTTATTGAATCGTTGAAGCTGGTAGATTACTTCTTCTTTGCTGCTTTCTTTTTCTTCGCGATTTTTTTCTTCTTCGCGATTTTTTGTTTCTCTACCGCTTTCTTATCTTCTTTCTTCGGCTTCTTCTTCTTAGTCACGGCCGCTTTCTTATGCGTAGGGCGCATGCCTTCAATAAAGCGTTCTTTGATTGGTTCGTCTGTGTAACGAGCCACACGCTCAATCATTAGTTGATCGTGCGCTTCAATGATAGAAACCGCGTTACCTTTTTTACCAGCACGAGCAGTACGGCCAATACGGTGTAGGTATACGTCAGCAGTACGTGGCATGTCGTAGTTGATTACGTGGCTTACGTCTGGAAGGTCGATACCACGAGCAGCAACGTCAGTCGCTAGCAGTACGTTTACAGAGCCGTCACGGAAACGAGCAATCGCGTTGTTACGACGATCTTGAGGCATTTCACCTTGGATCCACGCACATGGAATTTGCGCGCTTTCAAGTTGAGCTCGTAGATCACCTAGACGATCACGCGTCTTCAAGAATACGATGCTGCGCTCAGCTTGCTCTGTGATGACGTGCTTTAGGATGTTCAGCTTGTGCTCTGCTGTGTCTGCACGGTGGTACCACTGAGTGATCTTCTTACGCTCACGAAGTGATGATTTCGCATCGATCTCCGCTGGGTTTTTCAGTAGATCTTCAGTGAAGCCTTCAATGCCTTTACCTTCTAGCGTTGCTGAGAACAGTAAAGTTTGTTTACGCCAGCGACACTCTGCAGACAGACGGTCAACAACAGGACCAAAGCCCATGTCTAGCATGCGGTCGGCTTCATCTAGAACCAGCCATTCAATCGCACGACAGTCAAAACGCTCGCCTTCAATGTATTCCATCAAACGGCCAGGTGTTGCTACTACGATATCTTGAGTGGTACTTAAGATATCTGCGTGCTCTTGGTACATCACACCGCCCGTGATCGTGAAGATATTTAGGCTGGTGTATTTAGCAAGCTCACGTGCTTGTTCGGTGATCTGCATTGCTAGCTCACGCGTTGGCGTCAGGATAAGCATACGTGCAGGGCCAGATTTCTTACGTGGGAAATCCAGTAGGTATTGCAGTGCTGGCAATACAAATGATGCTGTTTTACCAGTACCTGTTGGCGCAGAAGCCAAAACGTCTCTTCCATCTAACGCTTGTGGGATTGCTTCAGCTTGTATCTGTGTTGGACGTTCGTAGCCCATTTCGTCAATTGCTTTAAGCAGCTCTTGGTTTAGATCGAGTTCTGCAAAGGTTCTGATCACTGTTGTTTCTCCACAAGCAATAAATGTTTCTGCCTCAAAAAGCAGACGATAAAAAAGAGTAGTCGGACATTATAGAAGCATTAGTGATTAGGATCACATGGTATTTGCTACATCTTGAGATAAAAATCTTTAGTGAGCGCAATAAATGCTTCGCTATAACCACCTTGATGGTGAATTGTAAGCGATTCGCGCTGCAAATCTTGCTCGCAAGCAGGATCTTTAGATAACTCGAATAAAATTCGGCTAGCTGGCTTTTTATCTGTTGTTTTTACATCAAGGCGTTTTGCTAGATACCAACCACATTGCTCGGCAAGCTTGATAAAACCTTCCCCCTCAGGCGTCGGTAGGATGAAACTGGCAGTCGCGGCGTCGGTTGTTATCTCGAAACAACGCTGGGCAAGCGCTAAATGATCCAAGCTGTCGGTGTGCCTGGCGGTGGCTCTTTGGCTTTGCTGCGCCTGTTCTCCAGAGTTGAAGTAGGGCGGGTTACAGATGATCGCATCAAACCTTTGTGGAAAGTCGGCTGTTAACACGCTGCCGTGATCAAGGGAGATACGATTTTGCCAAGGCGACTGCTCAATATTGATAGTGGCAGCATCAATAGCGTGTTGATCAATATCTATCGCAGAGATTGAAGCATCTTCAAAACGCTGCGCAGCCATCAAAGCCAGCAGACCTGTCCCGGTTCCAATATCGAGTACACATGATCTTTGTGGCAGGCTTACCCACGCGCCAAGTAATACGCCATCGGTACTGACTGGCATACCGCTTTTCCCGCCGTAAATTGAGAATTGCTTAAAATTGAAGCTTTTAGTTTGCACTGTTTTGTCTTTCATTAATGTTCTGAGTATCGAGATATTTTAAGTGATTAGCTCTAATGTTAACCGCTTGTATGAATCAATGTTCTGCTTGGAAAAATATTGTTGTGCATTATGGTTAGTTTATAATTGTGGCTATTTTTCTATAGCTAGTGGAATCCACTGCTTTTTGTTCTCATATGCAAATTTATATGGTGTTTTTGTGTGGTGACTTGCAGCTAGCCAGTTGTTTCGTCATTATGCGCGACTATTTTATAGATTGATTGGCAGCTTTGAGCTGTAACATTCATGTAAGCACAACATAAATTCATAAATATAATTAAGGATTATCTGTGAAACAGAGTCTAAAACTAACAGATATAATGGCATTGGGCTTTATGCTTTTTGCGTTTTTCTTGGGTGCGGGTAACATCATCTTCCCACCTCTAGCTGGCCAATTAGCCGGTGATCACTTCCTTCCAGCGATGTCTGGTTTTCTGCTGACTGCCGTTGGTCTGCCGTTAATCACTATCGTCGCGGTCGCAGTGGCTGGTGGCTCTTGGGGTCACTTAACTAAAGATCTTCCTAAGAAAGCAGCAACCATCATGGCTGTACTGATCTTTATCATTATCGGTCCTGCATTTGCTGCACCGCGTACTGGCCTTGTTGCCTATGAGATGGCGGTGAAACCGTTCTTCATCGATGCCTCTCAAGCTCACCTAACTCTCTTTTCGATTGCATTTTTTGCAGTAGCGATGTTCTTCTCATGGTCGCAAGGTAAGCTTATTGACGTCATTGGTAAGGTGCTAACACCTGCACTGTTCGTTGGTTTGGTTGTGCTGGCGATTGCTGTATTCGTTAACCCTCAAGGCGATATTCTTGCGGCTCACGGTGAGTACATCACTCAACCACTAACCAAAGGTTTCCTTGAAGGCTACAACACCATGGATACTTTTGCTTCTTTGATGTTTGGTATGCTGATTGTTGATGCGATTCGTAGCAAGGGCATTACTGACCGTGCAGCGACGACTAAGTACCTAATTAGCGCGGGTTGTATTGCCGCAGCGGGTCTGGCGTTTGTTTACATCTCTCTATTTTTCCTAGGCGCAACAAGTGCAACAGTCGCAGCTGGTGCAGACAATGGCGGTGCTATTTTAAGCCTATACGTTCAATCGTTGTTTGGTCCTTCTGGTCAGCTAGTGCTTTCTGTGATCGTACTATTAGCATGTCTAACTACGGCGATTGGCCTTGTGTCAGCATGTTCTGATTACTTCAGCTCGCTAACGCCTCTGTCTTACAAGACTTGGGTAATCATCAATGGTGTAGCTTGTGCAACCGTTGCGAACGTTGGTCTTTCTCAACTGATTTCTCTGTCTGTTCCAGTACTGTTTGCACTGTACCCAGTCGCTATCGCGTTGGTTGCTCTGACATTCTTACGTAGCCGTTTCCCTAATCCAAAAGCGGCTTACCGCGTAGTGGTATTAGTGTCACTGCTGTTTGCTCTTATTGATGGCGCTAAAGTAGCGGGTGTAGACGTGTCTGCACTTGAGATGCTGCCACTGTTTGAGATCGGTATGGGTTGGTTGCTTCCAACAACGGCTGCAATCATCTGTATGTTCTTTGTTGGCAAGTCAACAGAACAAGAGATGGCTGAAGAGACTGTTTAATCTTCCGTTGAGATTAGATTGTCCTTCGAGATGAAATAGAAAAGGCCTCATTACTTCGCAGTAATGAGGCCTTTTTGTATTCTGTGGTCTTTTTATATCCAGCTAGTTACTTGGTTAGCTACTTAGCCGGGAGTACTTCTGTTTGGTTATAGCTTTTCGCTGTACTCAACCAGTACTTGCTCAACCCAGCTTGCGATACGGTCGTCGCTTAGCTCGTATTGTGAATCTTCATCAAGCGCCAAACCAACGAATTGAGATTTGTCTTCGGTTAACGCTTTAGACGCTTCGAACTCGTAGCTGTCATCGTTTGGCCAGAAGCCAACAAACTCTGCACCCGCGGTTTTCAGTTCATCATGCAATAGACCCATCGCATCTAGGAACCATTCGCCGTAGCCTTCTTGGTCACCCAAACCAAACAGAGCCACAACCTTGCCTTTCATAGGCGTGGTTGCGATGTCTTCCCACAGTTCATTCCAATCTTCTTGGATTTCACCGAAGTCCCAAGTCGAGATGCCCAGCAATAAAAGGTCGTAGTCCGCCATCAATGAAAGAGGGCTTTCTTTCACGTTATGGATATCAACTAGGTCTTCACCAATAATGCCGCGAATTTTCTCTGCTGCCATTTCTGTGTAGCAGGTGGTTGAGCCGTAAAATAATCCAATTTTCATAGCAAACGTTCGATTTTAATTTCAGATGGCGAATTCTAACCATAAATCGACTTCGATTGCAGCGATTATCCGCTCAAGTCGTAATTTTTATGGCATTCATATTTGCTCTGGCATACTCTCAAAACAGTTTCCAATATTGTGAGTAACACTATGCAGTCGCCTCAAGGGCAGAGCGCAGACCACGGTCTCGTTGAGCAGTTTTTAGATGCTATGTGGATGGAGCGAGGATTATCGGAGAATACGCTTGTCTCGTACCGTACCGATTTGTCCAAGTTATTAGCGTGGATGGAAAAGAACAATTACCGCCTCGACTTCATTAGCCTTTCAGGTTTACAGGATTATCAAGGCTGGTTAGCCGACGCCGATTTTAAGCAGACCTCTCGTGCCCGTATGTTGTCGGCGATTCGTCGCTTGTTCCAATATTTGCACCGCGAGAAAATCAGAGGCGATGATCCAAGTGCCTTGTTGATCAGCCCGAAGCTGCCGCAACGCTTGCCGAAAGATTTGAGCGAAGAGCAGGTTGATGCTTTGCTCGATGCGCCAGATCCGAACGATCCGATTGAGCTTCGCGATAAGGCGATGCTTGAGTTACTCTATGCAACCGGTTTGCGTGTGACAGAACTGGTTAGCTTGACGATGGAAAACATCAGCCTAAGACAGGGCGTGGTGCGTGTTATTGGTAAGGGTGGCAAAGAGCGCTTAGTACCAATGGGCGAAAATGCGGTGGATTGGATAGAGACTTTTATTGAACAAGGTCGTCCACATCTACTTGGCGAAAACAGTTCTGATGTGGTTTTTCCGAGTAAACGCGCCAAGCAAATGACCCGTCAGACGTTCTGGTATCGTATTAAGCACTACTCGGTCGTCGCTGGGATCGATACAGAGCTGTTGTCACCACACGTATTGAGACACGCTTTTGCGACGCATTTACTGAACTATGGCGCAGATCTCAGGGTCGTACAGATGTTACTTGGGCATAGTGACTTATCGACAACCCAAATTTATACTCACGTGGCGACTGAAAGGCTGAAGCAAATTCACGCGCAGCATCACCCACGTGCTTAAATCCATTTATTTTTAAGGTGAACTTAATGAGCGTATTACGCCGTCTTCCTCTACTAGCGCTTCCTCTTATGATTACTGCATGTAATGCATCAGAAGCGAAAGTAGAAACAACATCAACAGCCGTAGAAGCTGCTCCAGCTCAAGCTATTGATACAGCTGCGTTAACTAAGCGTTTTGAAAAAATCGGTATTAAGGTCGATAAGATTGTGCCTTCGGATATCGATGGTCTTTTAGAAGTTCAAACCAACAGCGGCATTATCTTTTCTTCTCCAGAGGGCGATCACTTTCTAGCCGGCACTCTTTACTCTTTGGATGAAAACGGAAAGTTCAGTGATGTTTTGGCTGAGCGTCAAGCTCCGCTGAATGCTGAAAAAGTGGCAGCGATGTCGGATACGGTTATTGAATACAAAGCCGATAACGAAAAGTATGTTGTGACGGTATTTACTGACATTACGTGCGGCTACTGTGTTCGTCTGCACAGCCAAATGCAAGGCTACAACGATTTGGGTATCACCGTTCGTTACATGGCTTACCCACGCCAAGGTGCGACAGGGCAAGTTGCCGATCAAATGGCAGCAATCTGGGCGTCAGATGATCCAAAAACAGCGATGCATGACGCTAAAGTAAACCGTCAAATGCCAGCGTCTGGTAAAGACCTAGCAGAGCAAAAGCAGATCATTGCTAAACAATACCAACTGGGTCGTGAGCTTGGCATCAATGGCACACCGGCTATCGTGCTAGCAAGTGGTGAGTTGGTGAGTGGTTACTTACCGCCAGCACAACTTCTTCAACGTTTAGAGCAATAATCTCGTTTTCTGTATTGCCAATTTATCCCCCATGTTTTTGATTTAAGGAGTGGCCTGATTGATAGCGGGCCCATTTTTATATGATAGAGATCCAACGCCGTCCTGAGGTCGACATTTCAGTCTTACCTGCTCACTTACCTGACTTGTTAAAGCGCATTTATGTGAGTCGTGGAATCGACAGTGCCGACCAACTAGAGACAGCAGCGAAAGGCTTGCACTCTTATCAAAAACTGGGCGGCATTGATGCTGCGGTTGAGCTGTTGTTCAAAGCTATTCAGCAGCAAAAACGCATCATCATTGTTGGTGACTTTGATGCCGATGGCGCGACCAGCTCGGCGCTGTCTGTTTTAGCGTTACGTATGCTCGGCAGCTCTAACGTCGACTATCTGGTACCAAACCGTTTTGAAGATGGTTATGGCTTGAGCCCTGAGGTTGTTGAACAGGCAATCGAGCTTGGTGCTGAAGTGATCATGACGGTCGACAACGGTGTATCTTCAATTGAAGGTGTTCGCTTTGCTAAAGAGAAAGGGCTAGAGGTTCTGGTTACCGATCATCACTTGCCGGGCAATGAACTGCCAATGGTCGATGCTATGGTTAACCCAAACCTTGAAAGTTGTGCTTTTCCTTCGAAAGCCCTAGCGGGAGTTGGTGTCGCTTTTTACCTGATGATGGCATTGTGTGTTCACATGCGTAAATTGGGTTGGTTTGCAGAGCGCGGCATGACAGAACCTAAGTTGATGGAACTGATTGACCTTGTGGCGCTGGGTACGGTTGCCGACGTGGTTCCACTCGATGAAAACAACCGAATTTTAGTTCATCAAGGTTTGCAACGTATTCGTGCGGGTAAAGCTCGTCCGGGCATTCAAGCCTTGATCGAAATTGCTAAGCGAGACGCTAAGCGTTTGGTGGCGTCTGACTTTGGCTTTGCTCTTGGTCCTCGTATCAATGCAGCTGGTCGATTAGACGACATGTCTTTTGGTGTTGAGCTGCTAATGAGTAACAACATCCATGCGGCTCGTCGAATGGCGAGTGAGTTAGATGGCTTGAACCAAACACGTAAAGAGATCGAAGAGGGTATGAAGCAAGAAGCGATGGCTTTTTGTGAGCGCCTTGAATTTGGTAAAGACGACCTACCTTCTGGCTTGGCACTATTCCAACGTGATTGGCACCAAGGTGTGATTGGTATTTTGGCTTCGCGTATCAAAGACAAATACCACCGCCCAGTGATTGCGTTTGCAGATGGCGGCGAAGGCAGTATCAAAGGTTCATGTCGTTCAATTCCGGGTCTGCACATGCGTGATGCATTGGACCGAATTGATACTCAAAACCCTGGCTTGATTCTTAAATTTGGTGGCCACGCAATGGCGGCTGGTTTAACCATCATGGAAAAGGACTTTGAACGCTTCAGCAAGCTGTTCAATGATGTGGTGAAGAATGAACTTGGAGAAACAGCACTGAAGGGCATTATCTTGTCTGATGGTGAGCTGTTACCAGAAGAGTTCTCGATGCACACCGCTGAAACGCTGCGTTCAGGTGGCCCGTGGGGACAAGCTTTCCCTGAGCCAATCTTCGATGGTGAATTTAAAGTACTGCATCAAAAGTTGGTGGGTGAAAAACATCTTAAGTTGATGTTGGAGCCGCTCTACAAAGGTCACCCGACCAATGTGATGATTGATGGTATCGCCTTTAATGTGGACCTACGCCGCTGGCCTGATGCTTCGGTGAAAACTGTGCACCTTGCATTTAAGCTCGATATTAACGAGTTTCGTGGCAACCAATCTTTGCAGCTGATGATTGATCATATCGAAGCCAAATAGTGATTTTGGGCTCAATAATGCTCATCATATAGTGCCAAATTCAACAAGCTCTGTTCAAAAACAGGGCTTGTTTTCCTTCCTGTCCTTACAAAATTTACGTGTTTTTTATGCCTGTCAATTTTATATCCCATTAAGTTGTTGAATCTTGGTTCACCACTCTAAAAAATTCTGTATCTCCGTCACACTTTTGAGTACAATTCTTCGGTTAAATTCTACTCATAAATGATGAGCTAAAATGTTTGAAATCAATCCTATAAAAAACCGTCTGCAGGATGTGTCTGAGCGCACAAATATCCTGAGGGGGTATCTTTGACTATGACGCTAAGAAAGAGCGTCTAGAAGAAGTAAACGCAGAATTAGAACAACCGGATGTATGGAACGAACCTGAGCGTGCTCAAGCGCTAGGTAAAGAACGTTCTGCATTGGAAGCGGTAGTAGAAACGATCGACCAACTTGACCAAGGTGTTGAGGATGTTGATGGCCTATTAGAGCTTGCGGTTGAAGAAGAAGATCAAGAAACGTTCGATGAAATTGAACCAGAACTGGCCGAGCTTGAAGCTAAGCTAGAGAAGCTGGAATTCCGTCGTATGTTCTCTGGTGATCACGATGCATCAGATTGCTACATCGATTTACAGTCAGGTTCGGGCGGTACAGAAGCTCAAGACTGGACTTCAATGATGTTGCGCATGTACTTACGTTGGGCAGATTCGAAAGGCTTCAAGACTGAAGTTATCGAAGTGTCGGATGGTGATGTTGCTGGCCTTAAAGGCGCAACGGTACGTATTTCTGGTGAGTATGCTTACGGTTGGTTACGCACAGAGACTGGTGTTCACCGTCTAGTTCGTAAGTCACCATTTGATTCAAGTGGTCGTCGTCATACTTCGTTTGCATCTGCGTTTATCTATCCTGAGATTGATGACAACATTACGATCGACATTAATCCTTCTGACCTACGTATTGACGTATACCGTGCCTCTGGCGCTGGTGGTCAGCACGTAAACACCACGGAATCAGCGGTACGTATTACTCACGTTCCGACTAACACTGTGGTTCAGTGTCAGAATGACCGTTCGCAGCATAAGAACAAAGATCAAGCGATGAAGCAGCTACGTGCTAAGCTTTTTGAACTTGAGATTCAAAAACAAAATGCTGAAAAACAAGCGAGCGAAGAGACGAAATCAGACATCGGTTGGGGCAGTCAAATCCGCTCTTACGTGCTGGATGATTCTCGTATCAAAGATTTACGCACCGGCATCGAAAACCGTAATACTCAAGCGGTTCTTGACGGTGACTTAGACAAGTTTATTGAAGCTAGCCTGAAATCAGGTCTGTAAGCTTTATCAACTATTAAGCTTTACCAATAATATTGGTAAAAATGCCTATATTTGCAAAAATATAGCGGTCCAAATTTTAAAAGCAGGGTACATCTCTAATGACTGATGCTGTTCAAAACGAAAACGCACAAGAAGCTTCTTCACCTGAAGAGAACAAACTAATCGCTGAGCGCCGCAGCAAGCTGGATCACATCCGCCAAAACTGCAAAGCTAACGGTCACCCAAATGACTTCCGTCGTGAGCACCTAGCTGGCGATCTTCAAGCGGAATTCGGTGAGAAGACTAAGGAAGAGCTAGAAGAGCTTAACCACATCGTTGCGATCGCTGGTCGTGTTATGGCGAAGCGTGGTCCATTCCTTGCGATTCAAGAAACTTCTGGTCGTATCCAAGCATACGCAGCGAAAGACGTACAAAAAGTACTGAAAGAGAAGTACCAAGGCCTAGATATCGGTGACATCATCGGTGTTAAAGGTGCGCTTCATAAATCGGGTAAAGGCGATCTTTACGTGAACATGGAAGAGTTTGAATTGCTGACTAAAGCACTTCGTCCTCTACCAGAGAAGTTCCACGGTCTCACTGACCAAGAGATGCGTTACCGTCAGCGTTACGTTGACCTAATCGTGAACGAAGACTCTCGCAATGCATTCATCGTGCGTTCTAAGCTTGTATCTTCAATCCGTAACTTCATGAGCGCGAAAGGCTACCTAGAAGTTGAAACGCCAATGATGCACGTGATCCCGGGTGGCGCAACTGCACGTCCATTCATCACTCACCACAATGCACTAGACATCGACATGTACCTACGTGTTGCACCAGAGCTTTACCTTAAGCGTCTAGTGGTGGGTGGTTTTGACCGTGTATTCGAGATCAACCGTAACTTCCGTAACGAAGGTCTATCTCCACGTCACAACCCAGAATTCACTATGATGGAATTCTACCAAGCGTACTCTGACTACAAAGACCTTATGGATCTGACAGAAGAGATGCTAAGCACGGCAGCAATGGACGTTCTTGGTTCTACTTCTATGCCTTACGGTGACGAAACGGTTGAGTTCGGTGGTACTTACGCTCGCATGAGCATGTTCGATGCAATCAAAAACTACAACCCTGAGCACGCTGAGATTCAAGCGCTAACAGAAGCAGATCTACAAGACCGTGAGAAGATGGTTGCTATCGCAAAATCTGTACACGTAGACGTAGAAACGTTCTGGACATGTGGTCAGCTTCTAGAAGAGATCTTTGGTGAAACGGCTGAGCCTCAGCTAATTCAACCAACGTTCATCACTGGCTACCCAGCGGACATTTCTCCTCTAGCACGTCGTAGCGATGACAACCCATTCTTCACAGACCGTTTTGAGTTCTTCATCGGTGGCCGTGAAGTAGCGAACGGTTTCTCTGAGCTTAACGATGCACAAGACCAAGACGAGCGTTTCAAAGCGCAAGTTAACGCGAAAGACGCGGGTGATGACGAAGCGATGTACTACGATGCAGACTACATTACTGCACTAGAGCACGGCCTACCGCCAACAGCGGGTCAAGGTATCGGTATCGACCGTCTAGCGATGCTATTTACAAACACGCACACAATCCGTGACGTGATCTTGTTCCCGGCAATGCGTCCACAGGCGTAATTCTCGCTTATAGGGCGTAACAGCCTATGTAATTAAAAAGCCACCTTCGGGTGGCTTTTTCTGTTTTGGGGCTTCAAAACCTAGTCTGTACCGCACTCTTGATTCGAAAAATCGTTATTTCTGACATAGTCTTACTATTGAGACATAAAATCTAAGATAGTCTCACTACTATACGTCTCTGCGCTGAATACGCTCTCGCGGCATTTTGTCGAACGATGAAGCAGTGACTCGTATTAGTCTGATTTAAATAAAAATAGAATAAGGAAGAAGGATGGGAACTCAATTTAAGATGGATTCCTTACCAGGTTCTCTTATCGTCGTTGGTGGTGCGTACGAACCCTGGTTATCAGTGTTAGAACAAGTGGGTTGGCAGTGTACCCAGTGTGCAGATTTACGAAAAGCCGATGCCTTGATTGCTGATATTGGCCCATGTATTGGTATTGTCGATCTTAGTCATGATGAGTTCAGTCTTAACGGTATTGCTAACCTTGTGAGCAATAACAAGCAGGTGAGATGGCTCGCCTTTATCCGTGAATCTCAATTAAGCTCTGATACGATCTGCCAGTTTATCGTCAACTTCTGTATCGACTTTTTCACGGCACCAATCCCAGATGCTCAATTGCTGAGTACCATTGGTCACCAACTGGGTATGCTTAAGCTTGAGCAGAAGGTATGGCCAAACTACGGCATCAATAACAACATGGGACTGCTAGGCGATTCTGTGGCCGTGAAGCGCTTGAGAGACCAAGTAAAGCGTATTGGGCCGACTGATGTCAGTATCTTGATTTATGGCGAGAGTGGGGCTGGTAAAGAGACGATTGCACGCTCGATTCATCAAAATTCGTCGCGAGCACAGAAACCATTTTTAACGGTTAACTGTCGTGCCTTGTCTGAAATGAGAATAGAGGCCGAGGTGTTTGGCATATCAGCACAGTCAGCGACTGCGCCTTGTATGTTGGAAGAAGCCGATGGCGGAACCATCTTGCTTAATGATGTTTTAGCGATGCCACGCAATCAACAACTGAACCTGTTGCGCTTTCTACAAGAAGGTAAGATTGAAACTGCGAATGGACCTAAATCTGTCGATGTGCGTATTCTGGCCGCGAACTCCTCTGATATCGAGAAGGCGTTGATCGAGGGCGACTTCAATGAAGAGCTTTATCACTATATCAATGTTCTGCGTATTCATGTTCCAAGCTTAAAAGAACGTGTGAGCGATATTTCTGTGTTAGCGAATCATTTCTTACGTGAGTACTCGAAAGAGTTTAATGCTCAGGCTAAGAGTTTCTCAGAGGATGCTATTCGTTCAATGAATCGCTACCACTGGCCAGGCAACGTTCGTGAGCTGATGAATCAGATAAAGCGTGTTGTTCTGATGTCGGATGCCGTGATCATAGAAGATCACCAACTTGATTTACCAAAACAGAATGATGAACGTCGCAGTTTGAAAAGCATTCGTGAGCGTTCAGAGCGCGATGCATTGTTGATTGTATTGGAATCTTACGGTGGACAGGTCTCGTTGGCTGCTAAGGAGCTCGGAGTATCACGAGCAACGATGTACCGTTTATTGAATAAACACAGCCTTATTTCTGAGGGCGTTATTTAGAATTCTTTGCTAAGTGATTCAATCTGTTAATGTAAATTTAAGAGCGACGCATCATGCGTGGCTCTTTTTGTTGTTAGTCGCTGTGTTCACATTCGAACAATTGAGAGATGCCCCCTAGGTCACTAAGAGATATGTTCTGTGATTTTATATAATAATAGTGAATATCTTATATATAAATGAATATGCAACTGATATTCCAGGTGAATGCATTGTTTTAAAAATGTGAGCCAATTAGCGGTTGAATAATATACTCACTTGGTTAGACTTTAACCGTGAAAGCAGCGTTTTAACAAAGACTTGTCTGCTTTCACTACCCCATTTCTTTTTGGATTTCTTAGTTAGCTTGGAGGCGCAAATGAAACATTTCGATTTTATACAGCATATTTGCGCGTCGTTTGATCCGTGTTCTGACATGGTGACTGTTATGTCACAAACATCAGCCATGGCCGATCGAAACACCCAAGATAAACCTAACTAATAGATCCGTATCCTTATTTGGCTGCGGAAAAATAGCAGCTAAGTGAGAAACCCTCATACGATCTAACACGCTATTTTTCCTCAGTTTATTCAACAACTGGAGAGTTATTATGCGTCACTCAGTATATTTAAAATTAGCAACAGTCCTTATCCGTGCAGACCTTCGTCGTGAAGAGCGTGAATGGCAACGAAAAGTTCGTCGCAGTTCATATGATCTACCATGGAACAATACTCACTTACTAAGAGATATTGGTCTTGAAGCTGACGGTCGACCGATTGGTTTTTCTGAACCAGAAGTCGTCACGATTGAACGTCGAGTACGTCACCTTCGTCGTGTCTTAAGTGCGCGAATACCGACGTAATCTGCGGGGTTGATCGCACCTTTCAACCCCCTAAATCATTGACGGTGATAGTTAGGTGTCAAAAGTGAGCGCTTTTGAACTAGAACTGGACAAAAAAGAGAAGCATTGGCTTCTCTTTTTTGTTTTTTTAATCGAGAAAAATCAACGTGCCCTAGTAAAGAAATAGAGTTCTACTAAGCTATAGAGAGCAAGGGAGGCCGGTTATGCAAAAGCATCAGTTAGACATGTGGTTACATGGAGAGCACAAAGACTCTTATCAAACACCCAAAGTGTACGTTATTGGCTGTTCTGATATTTCAGAATATCTATTGGCGGTGGAGTACAAACATAAGCTAGAACCGGTAAAGCAAGACGGCGAGCCGCTTCACTTTGGATCCTTGGATCAAGTGAAAGAGGAGTTACTCCGGCTCGGCTTTGAAAAGGCGTATCTTCGCTTACACAACGCCTATGATGAGTTTGGTAATGAGCCAAGCCAAAGCTACTGTGATATTGAACTGGCGCTCAAACCTCATTAAGAGGCGTTGGTAGCGAGATATTGATTCTAATTCCAGACTGTTTTTTAACGCACTGATAGTTTTGGCTATCGAGGCTCGATTAAACGATCTATGCGTAATGTGTTGTCAGTAATTTATGGGTGAATTGAGTTCGCAGATAGAAACCACGTGGTTTAGTTTTGATAGGTTTTCCGCTTGCACCGTAAGCTTCCGTTAACACACGACTGTTAGCAGCCTTCGGACGTAAATGCAGTGCTTCACCGTGTCTTGCTGTTATCTGTTCAACATTGCCTAAAACGATCAACTCCATCAGTTCTTCCCAATCTCGCTTCAAGAGTTCGTCTTCAGCTTGGCTAGGTGTCCATAATAATGGGGATCCTACATGCCTCTCTGCTAGCGGGATCTCTCTTTCTCCCTCGACAGGGATCCACAACACCTTAGACAGCTTGTTTCGAACGTGGCTGGTTTCCCAAGTTATGCCTTGCACACCCATCAAAGGAGCAACACACACAAAGGTGGTTTCGAGTGGCTTGCCAGAGTAGCTAATCGGAATGCTTTTTAGCTCGATACCGAGCTTGGCAAAATCTTGTTCTGGCTTACTGCCTGCAGGTGCACCCAAGTGCCATTCCAATAGCTGCCCAACCCAGCCTTTATCACGCTTAAGGTCGTTTGGCATCACCATCTCAGCTTCGTCAGCGAGCTCTTTAAAGGTCATTCCGGCGATGGCATACGCGCGCTCTAACAGCTCTTGTTGTGTTTGTGGTTCTGGTTTCATAATAAAAGGCATGATCAAAAAAATGATTTTATCAGAAGTTATCACCAAATGACGACTGGTTAAGAAATGATCTCCTTGCGAGAGAAGGGATCAAACTCAGGGTTATCCACAGGACATAAAGGTAATTAATTGAAATATTAATTTAGTGGATAAATAAACAGGGGTTTATGGTGGATAAAATGCTTGCCAAATGGGGTTCAAAATGAATCTTTCACTTAGTAGTGTGGATAAACATCGGAGTGGTTGATCTTTAACCATGTCAGGTTTCTGAAAGATCTTTTACATTTCTAATGTTTTTTAAAACTAGAATGTTATTTTAATTTACTGATTTATATAATAATAAAATTATTTTGACTGATTTGTTGTTTTTGGTGTTGATGAATCTATGGATTAAAAAAAACGATTGCGGGTAATTCTTCACATAGTTATTCACAGAAAAGGTGAATAAATGTGGTCTATGTCTCACTATTGTGTGGGTAACTAGAATTTGAGCAAAACTTATCCATATTCCTAGTTATTATTCATAAATATAGCGCTTATCACGTCACTAAGTTTGCTCCGATTGGGGATATGTGGAAAAATCAGAGTAATTAAAAATTTAGATAGAGGTTGGCCAGTGATAGATGGCGATGGTTACCGATTAAATGTTGGTATTGTAATCTGTAACAACCATGGTCAGGTCTTCTGGGCTAAACGATACGGGCAACATTCATGGCAATTCCCTCAAGGGGGAATAGATGAAGGTGAGACTCCGGAACAGGCAATGTACCGCGAGTTGTATGAAGAGGTTGGCCTTACTAAAAAGGATGTAAAGATCGTCGCGACAAGTCGTCATTGGTTACGCTACAAGCTACCCAAACGACTGGTTCGGTGGGATTCTAAACCTGTCTGTATTGGACAAAAACAGAAGTGGTTCCTTTTGCGCTTAGATTGCGATGAATCGCATATCAATATGCAGCGTGGAAGTACACCTGAGTTTGATGGTTGGCGTTGGGTGAGTTACTGGTACCCAGTTCGACAAGTTGTTTCTTTCAAGCGAGATGTTTACCGTCGAGCGATGAAAGAGTTCGCATCTTTAGCAATGCCGTTTAAAGAGCGAAAAATAAAAGGAAAGCGCAAATTGCGTAGAGGTTAAGCATGCTCAGTCAACTAAGGGAAATAGTTGAACACGTATCAAGAGTTGAAGATGTGTCGACGGCTCTTGATATTTTGGTTAAAGAGACATGCAGTGCGATGCAGACGGAATGTTGCACCGTATATTTGGCAAATAATGATATGCAGCGCCTTGAGTTGATGGCAACTCAAGGCCTGATCTTCAAAGGCAATAGCATTCACATTGGTTTTGACGAAGGTCTGGTTGGCCTTGTTAAAAGAAGTGCTGAACCTATCAACCTTGCACAAGCGTCTGCTCACCCTGCTTATAAGTTTTTTCCAGAGCTTGGAGAAAACGTCTATCACTCTTTTCTCGGTACTCCGATTATCCACCGCAAGCAAGTGCTCGGTGTATTGGTCATTCAACAGAAGACCCCACGTTTATTTAGTGAGATGGAAGAATCCTTCCTTGTCACGCTCTCTGCACAACTTGCCGTTATTGTGGCGCACGCCCAAACTCAAGGCCATTGGCTGTTAGAGCAACAGAAGCTACCGGCTACTAAAGGTATTGCAGCTTCATCGGGCGTGGCGATTGGTGACTTATGGTGGGACAACACTCAGCCTGAACTCACCGATGTTTATCCTGCTTCGACGCTCAATATAGAGAGAGAGCATGAGTTGTTGGCGGTAGCGGTTGAAAACGCCCTCAATGACTTTAAGCGCATGCGAAAGCGCTTAGATAGCGAAATCAATAAAGATGCGTTGGCGATCTTTGACCTGTTTACTCACTTACTCAACGATCCTATGCTGCGTAAGGATCTAAAAAGCCAAATCCAGAAAGGCGATAAAGCCGATTGGGCACTAAGACAGGTTGTAGAGAGTTATTCTAATCGCTTTGCTCGTATGTCGGACGTGTATCTTCGTGAGAGAGCACAAGACATCCGAGAGCTCGGACAAAGGCTGCTCTATTTCCTCCACAACTCTGAACATGAACTTCGCACGTTAGATAAGCCGATTATCCTAGTGGTTCGTGAGTTAACCGCTTCGGTATTAGCGTCTATTCCCAAAGAAAAGCTCTTAGCGGTGATTTCCTTGGAAGGGGCGGCGAACTCGCACGCAGCGATTTTATCTCGAGCGCTTGGCATACCTTCCGTCATGGGGGTAAACCTCAACCTAGCTCAAGCTAATGGCAAGCGAGCGATTGTTGATGGGTATAGCGGTGAGATCTTTATTGAGCCGACTAAAAGCCTGCTCAAAGAGTATCGAGGGCTGATTCTAGAAGAGAGTGAGCTCTCCTCTATGGTCAATCGCGAGCTGTACCTACCGGCAAAAACGCAAGACAACAAGCAAGTCGAAATTCTGCTTAATGCGGGTTTAAGTGCAGACACTAACATCGCTATCAACCAAGGCGTTGATGGCGTAGGGCTGTATCGAACTGAAATTTCTTTCTTGTTGCAGCAAAGATTCCCGTCAGAGGATGAACAATTCAAGCAGTATCGTTCTGTACTGGCAAGCTACCCAGAGAAACAAGTGGTGATGCGTACACTCGATATCGGTGGTGATAAGGCCTTACCGTATTTTCCTATCGAAGAGGACAATCCATTCCTTGGTTGGCGTGGTATTCGGTTTACGCTCGATCATCCTGACATCTTTATTATTCAGTTACGTGCCATGCTACGTGCGAGCTGTGAAAGCCATAACTTGAGTATTTTGCTGCCGATGATCTCTGGTGCACAGGAGTTGGATGACGCGCTACAGTTGATTGAACAAGCGTATGATGAAGTGCATGAGCTTGATAACCGAGTGCGTATGCCTCGCGTTGGTATCATGATTGAAGTGCCATCCATGCTGTACATACTGCCGCTGATTGCGCATAAGGTCGACTTTGTTTCAGTCGGTACCAACGACTTAACCCAATATTTATTAGCGGTTGATCGGAACAATTCACGAGTATCCGATGTCTATGAATCAATGCACCCTGCGGTGATCATGGCATTAAAACAAATTCATGATACTTGTAAGCAATATCAATTACCTGTTTGTATTTGTGGCGAGTTAGCCGGTGACCCGATGGGCGCGCTGCTATTGATTGGATTGGGGTATGAGACGTTAAGTATGAATACCTCGAATGTCGCAAGAACCAAATATTTGATTCGTCAATCGAACTTGGCTGAATTACAGGATTTGGCAAATAAGGCACTTTCAAAACCGTATGGTAGTGACATCTATAGTATGATGCTGAACTATTTCGAAGAGCGTGAATTTACAGGCTTCATTCGAGCAGGTAAAAAATAGGATTTAACGTGTCATATGAACTGATAGGCTTGTTAGCGGGCCTTGGTGCTATTGTTGGTGTTTTAGCAGGCTTGCTAGGCATTGGTGGTGGTTTGCTGGTTGTTCCTGCCTTACTGTTTTTGCTTCCTAAAGCGGGTATCCCCCAAGAGTTTGCGATGCAAATGGCATTGGCTACTTCGCTATCAACCATCATCGTTACGTCGGGATCGTCTGCGATTAACCATCTAAAGTTGGGTAACGTAGAGATGTTTGTCGTTAAATGGTTGATGCCAGGTGTGGTGATAGGTGGCTTCCTCGGCTCTTTCGTGGCCGATGTAATTCCAGCTCAATACTTACCAAAAGTCTTTGGTGTGATTGTTTTGGTGTTGGCGTTGCAAATGCTATTGTCGATTCGCTCCAAGAGCCAAAAATCGATGCCGGGTTCAGCTAAAACCGTGTTGTGTGGCGGCGGGATTGGTTTGGTATCAAGCTTAGCGGGCATTGGCGGTGGGTCTTTATCGGTACCTTTCCTTAACCATCACGGTGTGGAAATGCGTAAAGCCGTCGGCTCATCTTCGGTATGCGGTTGTGTTATCGCGATTTCGGGAATGCTAGGTTTCATTTGGCATGGATCTTCTGTCGATGATCTTCCTGCGTATAGCTTGGGTTATGTTTATCTACCGGCTTTGATCGCGATATCTTGTACCTCAGTTTTGACCACTCGAGTGGGTGCGAAACTGGCCACTCAATTGCCAACCCCTGTGCTGAAGAAATTCTTTGCGGTATTTTTAATGTTTATAGCAGCCACAATGCTGCTGTAGTGTCTTTTCTGTTAGTCATTGAGCTAACCGTTAATCAATTTAGATAGAGAGCCAAGTATGTCTCAGGGTTTTATCGAATTCCCAAATATCGATCCTGTTCTTATTGAACTAGGACCAATCTCAGTTCGTTGGTACGGCCTAATGTACCTTGTCGGTTTTATGTTTGCTCTTTGGTTAGCAAATCGCCGAGCTGATCAACCGGGTAGTGGTTGGACTCGAGAGCAAGTATCAGACTTACTGTTTGCTGGCTTTCTAGGTGTGGTGTTGGGTGGTCGTATTGGCTACGTACTTTTCTACAACTTTGACCTTTTCCTAGCAGACCCACTGTACCTATTTAAGGTATGGACTGGCGGTATGTCTTTCCACGGTGGCTTGCTTGGTGTTATTACTGCCATGTTTTGGTATGCCAAAAAGAACGGTCGAACCTTCTTTGGTGTGGCAGACATGATTGCACCATTGGTGCCATTTGGTTTAGGCATGGGACGCTTAGGTAACTTCATGAACAGCGAGCTTTGGGGCCGTGTGACTGATGTGCCATGGGCGATTGTGTTCCCTAACGGTGGTCCACTTCCTCGTCACCCATCTCAGCTTTATGAAATGGCACTTGAAGGGATTGTGCTGTTCTTCATCTTGAACTGGTTTATCAAAAAGCCGCGTCCTCTTGGTTCTGTATCAGGGTTATTCCTAGCAGGATATGGTACATTCCGCTTCTTAGTAGAATACGTACGTGAACCTGATGCTCACCTAGGTTTGTTCGGTGGATTTATCTCTATGGGACAAATTTTGTCACTGCCAATGGTTATCATCGGTGTGCTGATGATGGTGTGGGCATACAAGCGTGGTCACTACAAAGACGAATTACCACAACAAACGAAGTAAGGAATTGGTGTGAAACAGTATTTAGATCTCTGTCAGCGTATCGTTGATGACGGTACTTGGATTGAAAATGAACGCACGGGCAAGCGTTGCCTAACCGTGATCAATGCTGACCTTGAATATGATGTTGGTAATAACCAATTCCCACTGGTAACAACGCGTAAGAGTTTTTGGAAAGCCGCAGTTGCTGAGCTGCTTGGCTATATCCGTGGTTACGACAATGCTGAAGATTTTCGTAAGCTAGGGACTAAAACTTGGGATGCGAATTCTAACCTGAATGAAGCATGGCTGAATAACCCTTACCGCAAGGGTGAAGATGACATGGGCCGTGTTTATGGCGTTCAAGGACGTGCATGGGCAAAACCTGACGGCGGTCATATCGACCAACTGAAGAAGATTGTTGATGATCTAACTAACGGTATTGATGACCGCGGCGAGATCTTAAACTTCTACAACCCAGGTGAGTTCCACATGGGATGTTTGCGTCCGTGTATGTACAGCCATCACTTCTCACTACTTGGTGATACTCTGTACCTAAACAGCACTCAGCGCTCTTGCGATGTACCCCTAGGCCTGAACTTCAACATGGTTCAAGTGTATGTCTTCCTAGCTATCATGGCGCAAATCACGGGTAAGAAAGCT
Organism: Vibrio sp. 10N.222.49.C9; assembly: GCF_041474985.1. Taxonomy (NCBI): domain Bacteria; kingdom Pseudomonadati; phylum Pseudomonadota; class Gammaproteobacteria; order Vibrionales; family Vibrionaceae; genus Vibrio; species Vibrio sp. 10N.222.49.C9. The sequence goes on from NZ_JBFRVD010000007.1 coordinate 60,206, forward strand.
GGCGTGGCTTACCATAAGCTAGTAAATGCTCATATTTACGAAGATCAACTTGCACCTATGCGTGATATCCAGTTAAAGCGTGAGCCGTTAGCTGGCCCAACATTCCATATCAATCCTCAGATTAAGTCTCTAGAAGATTTGGAAACATGGGTAACGATGGATGACTTCTGGGTTGAAGGTTACGAATGCCACGAAGCGATTAAGTACCCATTCTCGGTTTAATCTCACTCGCTTTGTTTGATTGAAAGGCTGCCTCTGTGCAGCCTTTTTTGTATCTAAGTTACAGTGACGAGTAATCGAGATTCGAAGAGCAGAGAAATCATATGCTGTGTGATGCTTTATGTTACTCGTATACTCTCAACGCGCATTGGCTCTTTCTCTTCGATACTCGCTTACACGCATCTCGAATCTTTTTTCGATTCATCATTCCCTAGACTGACGAAGGAAGGAGTTGGGAGTCTCTTTCGTGGTGTGTTTGTGGGATTCCCTATCACGCTCGTTCCTCGCTGTAGGGAATGACGGAAATATATAGATGCGGGTAAACGAGATGCGGGATACGAAGAGCTAGAACGGACTTCTTTGGTGAGTAATGCTTACCTTACCGATTTACTCTTATATCGTATCAGTTTCAGCTCTTGTCACAAGCTTACTCATATCTCGAATTTGATTTTAGCTCTTCGTTACTCGTTTACCCGAATCCCGTATCTGCTCTTAAAAAGAAAAAGCCCGCAACCTAGGAGGTAGCGGGCTTTGCTATAAGCGATGTTTATTTTGCTATTAAGCGGTAAGAGCTAACACGCTACCAGGCAGTACAAGGAATACCGCAACAAGGTAACCAGCCACTACAGCTTTGTTCTTCACAGCCATGTCTGAAATCATGTCTGCCGCTTTAACTGGAAGTTCACGTAGGAACGGGATACCGAAGATGAATACCGTTGACATGATGTTGAACACCAAGTGTACTAGAGCAATTTGTAGTGCGAATACTGCGAACTCACCAGACACTGCTGTAGCTGCAAGTAGAGCCGTAATACATGTACCGATGTTTGCACCCAGAGTGAATGGGTAAACGTCACGTACTTTAAGAACACCTGAACCTACTAGTGGAACCATCAAGCTTGTTGTCGTAGAAGAAGACTGAACAAGGATAGTCACGATAGAGCCAGAAGCGATACCGTGGATTGGACCACGACCGATTGCGTTCTTTAGAATCTCACGAGCACGACCAACCATTAGGCTCTTCATCAGCTTACCCATTACAGTAATAGCTACGAAGATAGTTGCGATACCTAGAGCGATAAGCATGATGCCGCCAACAGTGTCGCCAAACGTTGATAGTGGTTCTTTAATCGCACTTACAACAGGCTTAGTGATTGGCTTGATGAAGTTAAGACCACCCATGCTCATATCACCTGTTGCTAGCATCGGTGATACTAACCAGTGAGAAATTTTCTCTAGAATTCCAAACGCCATCTCTAGTGGTAGGAAGATAGCAACGGCTAATAGGTTAAAGAAGTCGTGGATTGTCGCACTTGCGAATGCACGTTTGAACTCTTCTTTACAACGAACGTGACCAAGGCTAACTAGCGTATTGGTTACCGTAGTACCAATGTTAGCACCCATGATCATAGGAATTGCTAGCTCAACAGGTAAACCACCTGCCACAAGGCCAACGATAATTGAAGTAACTGTACTTGATGATTGAATAAGCGCTGTTGCTACTAAACCAATCATTAAGCCTGCAACTGGGTGTGAAGCAAATTCGAAAAGAACCTTTGCTTGCTCGCCTGTTGCCCATTTGAAGCCTGTACCAACCATTGAAACTGAAAGTAATAGTAGGTAAAGCATGAATGCCAAGTTAGCCCAGCGTAGCCAACGAGTAGTGCTCGAGATAGGCGCTGCTGCAGTAGTAGCTTGGTTCATAATGTTTTCTCCATTGGACCGTTTAAGTCTGTGTTTGGTCTGTTTGTTTAATCTGAGCGTGATGTTAGAGGGGAAATATTTCAGTAATATTACATTTTGGTTTAGGTGCGACTTTTTTGTGATGATTTACTCTTTAAATATTCCAATTGCTAATGTGGTTGTTTTAAGTTGTTGTTTTAAATTGTTTTTTAATGGAAATTCTATAGGTGATATAGATCTTAAAAGTTAGAAAAAAATTGAAAATAATCGATGAAATATTACATTATGAAATCAGACACTTCTAAAAAATAAGTGGTAAATCTATGTTTGGTTAGGTTTTTCCGAGTTTGTTGAGTGGCGGTGTCATATTTGATATAAAAGGGTATCTACTCTTTTATTACGGCACATCTATGTCGCATCTCAACTACAACCATCTGTATTACTTCTGGATGGTTTGCAAGCAAGGCTCTGTTACTAAAGCTGCAGAAGCCCTATTCCTAACACCACAAACGGTAACGGGGCAGATAAAAGCCTTAGAAGAACGCATGGATGGCAAGTTGACCAAGCGTAATGGCCGAAGTGTTGAGCCTACAGAGCTTGGGCAACTGGTCTTTAAATATGCCGATCGTATGTTTGGCCTGAGTTACGAGATGCTGGACATCGTGAATTACAGCCAGCACTCCAATATTCTGTTTGATGTTGGCGTCGCGGATGCGCTCTCTAAAAGACTCGTCAGTAAGATACTGATGTCGACCATCCCTCCAGATAACAGCATTCACTTGCGCTGTTTTGAATCGACCCATGAAATGCTACTTGAGCAACTCTCTCAACATAAGCTCGATATGATTTTGTCTGACTGTCCGGTGGACTCTAGTCAAAGCCCGGGCCTGTTCAGTAAAAAGCTGGGTGAGAGTGGAATGAGCTTTTTTAGTTCAGGTCAGGTTGAAGGGGTTAATTTCCCTGCTGTATTGGAGCAAAGAAAGCTTTTGATCCCTGGCAGCCGAACCTCAATGGGTCGTAAAGTGCTGCAATGGTTTGATAGACAAGGGCTTAAGCCAGATATTTTAGGTGAGTTTGATGATGCCGCATTGATGAAGGCTTTTGCTCGTTACCATCATGACGTAATATTTTTAGCACCGACGCTTTATATGTCTGAAGTGGAAGACGACACATCACTGCAACTATTAGGCGGTATTGAAGAGTTAAAAGAGGAGTACTACGTCATATTTGCTGAGAGGATGATCCAACATCCAGCAGTAAAAAACGTATGTGACGCAGATTTTAGCAAATTGTTCGAGTGAGATAGTTTGTTAATGAATTGATATCGATTATCATAACTCCGCAATATGCCGGAAATACTGATAGCCCGTAGTTGGCGTAAAGGTTGTAGGGAGCCAAACTATGAACTTAAAAGAGATGGAGAAGAACTCAGCACAAGCTGTGATTCTACTCAAAGCCATGGCTAACGAGCGTCGCTTACAGATTTTGTGCCTATTACATGGCACTGAACTGTCGGTTGGGGAGTTGTGTGGCAAGTTGGAACTGAGTCAGTCTGCTTTATCTCAACATCTTGCTTGGTTGAGAAGAGATGGTTTGGTCGAAACTCGCAAAGAAGCTCAAACTGTGTATTACACATTGAGTAGTGAAGAAGTAAAAGCGATGATTAACCTACTGCATGGTATTTACTGCAAGTAGCTTATTGCTGGTGGGAGGGGGATTTCTTATCAGCGATAGAATGACACAAGGAAGTGTTAGCATTTCACATTGAACGTTAGTGTTTACCTATCTATCTACCTATCTATCTACCTATCTACGTACCAATTTGCTTCTCTATTTATTTTTCTGATTGTTTGTTTTATCTATCTGCTTAAATTGTTTATCGGTCAGAAAAACGGCTGTTAGCACGTAAAATAAAAGCGTTACTCAAAATTTAGATATAAAAAAACCGGCCTAGGCCGGTTTTTTTCGTTTTGCGTTGTAATCAAATTTCTATTAAAGAGCTTTGATTGCAGCAGCGAAACGAGACTTATGACGTGCAGCTTTATTCTTATGAATAAGGCCTTTAGTCGCCATACGGTCAAGAAGTGGTGTAACTTCTACAAGAGCAGCAGTTGCAGCTTCTTTATCACCAGCTGCGATAGCTGCGATAGTCTTTTTCATGTAAGTGCGCATCATAGAACGACGGCTAGCATTGTGCTGGCGACGTTTCTCAGCTTGGATAGCGCGCTTCTTAGCAGATTTACTGTTTGCCAAGGGTCTAACTCCCAAAAACTTAGTTCGGTGACAATTTAAGGGCGAGGACTATCCCTCATTAGCGCTTAATTGTCAAATGATTTGTGCAAAAACCAATCGTAGCCAAACAAACTTTGGTATGGAAAGGTCATCGCGGTTAAGATGGCGGGGATTCTAACAGCATTTTTAGACCAATGCTAATAAATATGCTTCTTAGGACAGGATAGTATTTATCCTCGCTTGAAAGTAATCAACCAGTGTCAGAGGTTTCTGTGAGTAAACGACTATTAAAGTCAGGCCTGATTGTCAGCGCAATGACTTTTGTTTCCCGTGTATTGGGGCTAGTACGTGATGTAGTAGTAGCAAATTTGATGGGGGCAGGAGCGAGTGCCGACGTATTTTTCTTCGCTAATAAAATTCCTAATTTCTTACGTCGACTTTTTGCAGAAGGTGCGTTTTCTCAAGCGTTTGTTCCTGTATTAACGGAATATCACGCCGCAGGTGATAAAGATAAGACACGAGATTTAATTGCTAAGGTGTCGGGGACGCTCGGGGTTTTAGTTTCTATTGTCACCGTCATCGGGGTATTGGGCTCTGGCGTGATCACCGCGATGTTTGGTGCGGGTTGGTTTATCGACTGGCTAAATGATGGCCCATCAGCACCCAAATTTGAGCTAGCGAGCTTTATGCTCAAGATTACCTTTCCTTATTTATGGTTTATCACCTTCGTCGCTTTATCTGGTGCCATTCTTAATACATTAGGTAAATTTGCGGTCTCTTCTTTTACTCCTGTGTTCTTGAACGTGATGATCATAGGCGCTGCATGGTTTATCTCACCTAATTTAGAACAACCAGAAATTGGTTTGGCTATTGGTGTGTTTCTTGGTGGCTTAGTCCAATTCCTTTTCCAAATGCCTTTCTTGATCAAAGCGGGTGTGTTGGTTAAGCCGAAGTGGGGATGGAGAGACCCGGGTGTGGTTAAGATCCGCACATTAATGATCCCTGCTCTGTTCGGTGTATCGGTCAGCCAAATCAACTTATTGTTTGATACCTTTATTGCCAGCTTCCTCGCAACAGGCTCTATCAGTTGGTTGTACTACTCAGACCGACTGCTTGAATTTCCTCTCGGTTTATTCGGTATCGCGATTGCGACTGTGATTCTTCCTGCTTTGTCTCGTAAACACGTAGATGCTCAAGGGGAAGGGTTCGCGCATACCATGGATTGGGGCGTGCGCATGGTGTTGCTGCTTGGTATTCCTGCGATGTTAGGTCTTATCGTTTTAGCTAACCCCATGTTGATGGTGCTATTTATGCGTGGTGAGTTCTCTCCACACGATGTACAGCAAGCATCGATGTCATTGGTAGCTTACGCATCAGGCTTGCTTAATTTCATGCTGATTAAAGTTTTAGCTCCGGGCTATTACTCTCGCCAAGATACCAAAACACCGGTTAAGTACGGCATTATCGCTATGGTGACCAATATGGTGTTTAACGCGATCTTTGCTTATTTTTATGGCTATGTGGGTTTGGCGATTGCGACGGCACTGTCTGCCTTTGTGAATATGGCCTTGTTATATCGAGGATTGCACCTTGCGGGTGTGTATCAATTAACTAAGACAACCTTGTTGTTCAGTGCCAAATTAATTATCTCAGGTGTGGTGATGGTAGCGGCTATTTTATGGCAGCTGGATAATATGCAACATTGGCTTGAATGGAGCTTTAGCCAGAGAGCGCTGACATTAACTGGCTTGATTGGACTTGGTGGCTTTGTTTATATTGTTTCGGTACTGATTTTAGGTATCCGAGTAAAACATTTAAAAGCAGCGACAGATTAATACTGATTAGTATATAATCCGTCGGTTTCACACAATAAATGATGCAAATAACAGGTTTTAGCTGATCATAATGGAACTGATCCGAGGTATACACAATATTAAAGCGCAGCATCATGGCTGTGTATTAACCATAGGTAACTTCGATGGTGTTCATTTAGGACATCAAGAGGTTTTGAGTCAGGTTTCTAAACAAGCTGCAGCATTAGGGCTACCTTCTGTTGTTATGACGTTTGAACCGCAGCCTATGGAGCTGTTTGCCCGAGATAGAGCGCCAGCACGTTTAACTCGTTTACGAGACAAATACGTGCAACTGAGTAAGCTAGATATCAGTCGCTTATTGTGTGTTAATTTTAATCAGTATTTTGCAAGTTTATCCGCGGAAGCATTCATTAAGGATCTTTTGGTTGATAAGCTTGGTGTGAAGTTCTTGGTGGTTGGTGACGATTTTTGCTTTGGTAAAGGTCGTACCGGTAATTTCGCTATGCTCAAAGAGGCGGGCGAGAAGTACGGTTTTGAGGTGGTCAGCACCCAAAGCTATTGCTTAAACCAATTACGAGTAAGCAGTACTGAGATACGAAATGCATTAGCGGTCGATGACTTGGCTGCAAGTGCTACCATGTTAGGACGTGATTACAGTATTAGTGGTCGAGTGTCCCATGGTCGAAAACTAGGGAGAACTATCGGTTTCCCTACCGCTAATATTCCATTAAAGCGTTGTGTTTCTCCTGTATCGGGAGTGTATGTTGTTGAAGCTTTGGATATCGACGGTGTTCCTGTCGGTGGCGTTGCTAATATTGGACAACGACCAACAGTTAATGGGGTAAGGCAGCAATTGGAAGTGCATTTTTTTGACTTTAAAGCCAATTTATATGGTAAACAGTTAGAAGTACGACTTTTGCACAAACTGCGCGACGAGATAAAATTTGAATCGTTCGACGCACTAAAGAATCAAATAGAATTGGATGCTGAAGCCGCAAGGGTGTGGCTGCTTCAGCTAAAGAATTAATCGGATGATTCCACCGATTAACATAATGTCTAACTTCGCCCAATATAACGGAATTAAGAATCGATGAGTGATTATAAAGATACCCTGAACTTACCAGAAACAGGGTTCCCAATGCGCGGCAATCTGGCAAATCGTGAGCCAGAAATGCTGAAGCGTTGGTACAAAGAAGATCTTTACGGCGAAATCCGTAAGGCAAAGAAAGGTAAAAAATCTTTCGTACTGCATGATGGCCCTCCATACGCGAACGGCGATATTCACATTGGCCACGCGCTGAATAAGATTCTTAAAGACATTATTATCAAATCTAAGACCCTTTCTGGTTTTGATGCACCGTACATCCCTGGTTGGGACTGTCACGGTCTTCCAATCGAGCTAATGGTTGAGAAGAAGAAAGGTAAGCCTGGTCAGAAGATTTCGGCGGCTGAATTCCGCGAAGAGTGTCGAAAGTACGCTGCGGGTCAAGTTGAAGGTCAGAAAGAGAGCTTCAAACGTCTTGGCATCATGGGCGAGTGGGACAAACCTTATCGCACTATGGATTTTGGCACAGAAGCGAACATCATTCGTTCTCTTGGCAAAATCGCAGACAAAGGTCACCTTCTTAAAGGTTTCAAACCCGTTCACTGGTGTACTGATTGTGGTTCTGCTCTGGCTGAAGCTGAAGTTGAATACAAAGATAAAGTTTCTCCATCTATCGATGTGAAATTTACAGCAGCTGACGAAGCGGCGCTTCTAGAGAAATTTACTCTAGCTGAAGGTCATGCGGGTCAAGGCGAAATTTCTATCGTTATCTGGACAACAACACCATGGACTCTGCCTGCTAACCGCGCAGTATGTCTACGTGATGATCTTGAATACGTGCTTATCCAAGTTGAAGCGAATGGCGACCAGCCTGCTCAACGTATCGTTGTTGCTTCTGAACTAGCAAAAGACGTAATGGATCGTGCAGGTATCGAGCACTTCCACAACCTTGGTTTTGCTACAGGTGCTGATCTTGAGCTTTCTCAGTTCAACCACCCGTTCTACGACTTTACTGTTCCTGCAGTTCTTGGCGATCACGTAACAACAGATTCAGGTACTGGTGTGGTTCACACTGCGCCTGGTCACGGTCAAGAAGATTTCGTGGTTGGTAAAAAGTACAACCTAGAAATCGCTAACCCAGTTGGTTCTAACGGCGTTTACCTGCCAGATACAGAGCTATTTGCTGGTCAGCACGTATTCAAAGCGAACGACTCTGTTTTAGAAGTTCTAAAAGAGAAAGGTGCACTTCTGCATCACCACGCTTACGAGCACAGCTACCCACACTGTTGGAGACACAAAACTCCAATCATCTTCCGCGCAACACCACAATGGTTCATCTCTATGGATCAAGCTGGCCTACGTGCTAAAGCACTAGAGTCAATCAAGAGTGTTGAGTGGTTGCCTGAATGGGGTCAAAGCCGTATCGAAGGCATGGTTGAAGGTCGTCCTGAGTGGTGTATCTCTCGTCAACGTACTTGGGGTGTGCCAATTGCTTTGTTTGTTCATAAAGAAACAGCAGAACTTCACCCAGAAAGCCCAGCGCTTATTGAAAAAGTTGCGAAGCTAGTTGAAGAGAAAGGCATTCAAGCTTGGTGGGATGTAGACGCTGCTGAACTTATGGGCGCAGAAGACGCTGATAAGTACGAAAAAGTAATGGATACGCTAGACGTATGGTTCGACTCAGGTGTTACGCACTTCTCTGTTGTTGATTCTCGTGAAGAGTACAACTTCCCGAACGAAGAGCGCACTCACAGTGCTGATCTTTACCTTGAAGGTTCAGACCAACACCGTGGCTGGTTCCAGTCTTCTCTAATTTCATCTATCGCGATGAAAGACGAAGCACCGTACAAGCAAGTACTAACGCACGGTTTCGTAGTGGATGGTAACGGCCGTAAGATGTCTAAATCTATCGGTAACGTTGTTGCTCCTAAAGACGTAACCAACAAGCTAGGTGCAGATATCCTGCGTCTATGGGTTGCTTCTACAGACTACACGGGTGAAGTTGCGGTTTCTGATGAAATCCTGAAGCGTTCAGCGGATGCTTACCGTCGTATTCGTAACACGGCTCGTTTCTTCCTAGCGAACTTGAACGGTTTCAACCCTGAAACTGACCTAGTTCCTGCTGAAGAGATGGTTGCACTTGATCGCTGGGCTGTTGGCCGTGCTCAAGCTGCACAAGAAGAGATTGTTAAAGCATACGGCGAGTACAACACTCACGGTGTGACTCAACGTCTAATGCAGTTCTGTTCTATCGAAATGGGTTCTTTCTACCTAGACGTAATCAAAGACCGTCAGTACACAGCGAAGCAGGGCAGCCATGCTCAACGTAGCTGTCAAACGGCGCTTTACTACATCGTAGAAGCTCTAGTTCGTTGGATGGCACCTATCATGTCGTTCACTGCAGATGAAATTTGGAACGAAATGCCAAGCTCTTTACCAACTGGAGAGCAGCGCGACACGTTCGTATTCACAGGTGAGTGGTTCGAAGGTCTATTTGGTCTTGCAGAAGGCGAAGAGCTAAGCAACGAATTCTGGACTGAAATCCAGTCTGTTCGTGGCGCAGTGAACAAGCTTCTTGAAGATGCTCGTAAAGAGAAAACGATCGGTGGTGCACTGCAAGCTGAAGTTACTCTATACGCTGACGATGCACTAGCGGCTAAAATCAACAAGCTAGAAGATGAGCTACGTTTCGTACTTATCACCTCTGCAGCTGTTGTTAAGCCACTGAGCGAGAAGTCTGATGCAGCGCAAGCGACAGACGTTGCTGGTCTATTCGTTGAAGTTGCGGCTACTGAAGCTGAGAAGTGTGACCGTTGCTGGCACCACACTCCAGATGTAGGCACTATCGAAGGTCACGAGAAAGTTTGTGGTCGTTGTGTGTCGAACATCGACGGTGAAGGCGAAGTGCGTAAGTTCGCATAACGACTCAGAGAAAGACTGAACTTTTTGTAAAAATCATAGCCCCAGTATCAACTGGGGTTATTTTTAGTTATAGGAAATGTGTTTAACCAAGTTGGTAATCAAGGTCACGTAAGGTGACTAACAATGAATACCAACTTCGTAAATACTAGGAATAGAAATGAGTGAAGTTTCGTTAAAACAATCTGGTGTACGTTGGTTATGGCTGGCTCTATTGGTCTTCTTGGCTGATATCGGCATTAAACTCTTTGTCATGGACAATATGGGTTATGGTTGGGCAAACCGTATTGAGGTGCTGCCATTCTTTAACTTTTTGTACGTGCATAACTACGGTGCAGCGTTTAGCTTCTTGAGTGATCAAAGTGGTTGGCAGCGTTGGTTATTTACGGGTATCGCATTTGCGGTAACAGGTATGCTGACGTACTGGATGAGCAAACTACCAGCAACAGAGAAGTGGAATAACATTGCTTATGCGATCATCATTGGTGGTGCAGTAGGTAATGTGTTTGACCGAGTCGTACATGGCTTTGTTGTCGATTACTTAGACTTCTACTGGGGCACTTACCACTGGCCTGCATTTAACTTAGCGGATATGGGAATCTGTATCGGTGCTGCGATGATCATCTTAGATGGTTTCCGTAAGAAAGACGAAAGCAAATAGCTTGCTTCAAAGTCAGTCTATGACTCACAGAATAGAATAGCCCTAAGCGCTGTCGGTTGATTCCGACGGCGCTTTTTTTTATGCTTCAGTCAACAAGGAAGCAAAGCACAGCGCATCCTCAAATAATAAAGAAGTCTAAGGAAAGTAACGTGGCAGCAATTAAAAATGATTCAGCAGTAACTCTACATTTTACGATTAAAATGAAGGATGGTTCAGTTGCCGATAGTACGGAGAACATGGGCAAACCAGCGAAGTTCGTCATGGGTGATGGCAGCCTAAGTGAGAACTTTGAAGCGTGCTTACTTGGACTTGAAGCCGGCACTGAAAAGTCTATCGAACTGAAGGCGGAAGACGCGTTTGGTATGCCAAACCCAGATCATATTCACTATATGGATCGTGCTAAGTTTGTTGGCGACTCTGAAGTTGAAGTGGGCACTATCATGGCATTTTCAGGTCCTGACGGTATGGAAATTCCAGGTATTATTACTGAGATCGCAGGTGATTCAGTGACGGTTGATTTTAATCACCCACTCGCTGGTCAAGACGTTACCTTTGACGTCAATATCTTAACGGTAGAATAACTCTCTTAACGTTAGAATAGCTTTCTTCACGCTAGAATAAGATAGCCTTACAGCTGTGATCTCACCCAGAGCTTCACTGTCTAGACGCTTCACTGTCTAGACGCTTCACTGTCTAGACGCTTCACTGTAGAATGCGAACCTCGCTGACGGCGAACTCTATAGAAGCAACCTTAGTACCGCGGTAAATGATGAGCAATGAAATGAAAATAATGTTAGCTAACCCTCGTGGCTTTTGTGCCGGTGTCGATCGTGCGATCAGCATCGTAGAGCGTGCACTCGAAATGTATCAGCCACCGATCTATGTTCGCCATGAAGTGGTACACAACCGCTTTGTTGTTGAGGGGCTCAAGCAGCGTGGTGCTATTTTTGTCGAAGAACTGAGTGAGGTGCCAGACGACAACATCGTGATCTTTTCGGCTCACGGTGTTTCTCAAGCGGTTCGTAAAGAAGCGAAAGAGCGTGAGTTAACGGTATTTGATGCGACGTGTCCTTTGGTGACTAAAGTTCATATGGAGGTTGCTCGTGCGAGCCGCAAACATATGGAAGTGGTACTGATTGGCCACGCAGGTCACCCTGAAGTGGAAGGCACTATGGGTCAGTACGCGAGCCAAACTGGTGGTATGTACTTGGTTGAAAGACCAGAGGACGTACAGAACCTCGTGGTGAATGATCCAAGTAACCTGCACTATGTTAGCCAAACTACGCTATCAGTAGATGAAACTGCAGATGTGATTGAAGAGCTACGTCGAGTGTTCCCTGAGATTCAAGGCCCACGTAAAGACGACATCTGTTACGCGACTCAAAACCGTCAAGACGCTGTGCGTGAGATGGCAAACGACGTCGACGTAGTGATTGTTGTTGGCTCTAAGAACTCATCGAATTCAACACGTTTGAAAGAGCTGGCTGAGAAGCTAGGTACACCTGGCTACCTAACTGATTGCCCTGAAGACATTCAGACTGAGTGGGTTGAAGGCAAGAAGAAAATCGGTGTAACCGCTGGTGCTTCTGCTCCTGAAGAGCTAGTTAACCAAATCTTAGATCGTATCCGCGAGCTAGGTGCTACCGATGTTGAAGAGATTCAAGGTCGTGAAGAGAACATGTTCTTTGAAGTACCAAAAGAGCTACAGATTAAGCAAGTCGACTAATCTCTATTGATTGGTGACAAGATCGATGCGTAACACTATCGATTTGCAAACACTATTGATTTGTAAACAGCAGGAAGCCAACGTTGATGCGTTGGCTTTTTTGATCGTGCTATATCTAAACCTGAAATTTGTTTACTGGAGGCCGAGTTGCTCTTTTAACGTCTTGAGATAGCGACGACTCACCGGGACTTCAAAGCCCGTCAGTGTGATGATCTCGGCTAATCCATTCTCTAGTAACTTGATCTCTTGGATCGATTTTATGTTGATCAAATATTGTCGATGGCAGCGGATCAAATCGGTCTTTTCTTCCAAGATCTTCAGGGTTAGTTGCGAGGTTGCTGTTTGTGATGAGCTACGAACATGCACGCCACTGATATCAGAATAGGCGCATTCAACCGTTTGGCTTGCCATGATCACAATGCGGTTATGACCAATACACGGAATCTGCTCTAAGTGGCAGGGAGCAATCGCAGAGATGTCTTGTGCTGGCGCTTTCTGATTCTGCTTGATGACCTTATTCAGACGGCAAACACTCTTGTTTAATCGACAAGGTTCGACGGGTTTGAGTAGGTAGTCAAAGGCATTGTCTTCAAAGGCTTGAATCGCATATTGATCGTAGGCGGTCACAAACACCACATAAGGCATGGTTTCCGGGTCAAGCATGCTCAGCAATTCAATCCCAGTAACCTGAGGCATTTGAATGTCCAAATACACCACGTCAGGCTTGAGAAGGTTGATTTGCTTTAGCCCTTCAATTGCATTACTCGCTTGGCCAATGACTTCCACTTCTCCTGTTTCAGTCAGCAGCTCAATCAACTCTTCGCGAGCAAAAAGCTCATCATCGACAACTAGTGCTTTTAACATCCTACAATCTTCATCTTGATTCTATCCCTGCTTGTTTCTATATATGTCTTCTAAATATGCTTACCGAGAAGCTATCACCCACGAAAAGACCGTTATTTTAGTATAGGTATGATAAAGCTCATTCGAGTAAATTGCTGTGGTTGAGATTCTATTTTTAGTGCTGAGTCTTGTCCAAAGAAATTAGTGAGTCGTTTATCAACAATCTCCATACCTAATCCGACATGATCTTGAGATGGTTTCTGATAGTTGCCTGCATTGTCTTCGACGATCAGTTTGAATCCACCTCCGAAAGGTTCGCTGTAGATCTTTACTGTGCCACCTTCCAACATATTAGATATCCCATGTTTGATGGCGTTTTCTACCAGCGGTTGCAGGGTAAAGCTCGGCAATTGAGATTCATATAACTGCGGGTCGATATCCCATTCCACTTCTAGTCGATCGGTAAAGCGTGCTTTCTCTATGGTCAGGTAAGCGTTGACGTGTGCCAGTTCGTCTTTGAGCTTCACGGTGTTGATGTTCTGCTTTAGGTTGCTTCTAAAGAAGTGAGACAGGTGTTGAATCAACTCTCGAGCTTTATCTGGGTCACGACGTGTTACTGCGCTGATAGTATTAAGCGCATTGAACAAGAAGTGCGGGTTCACTTGAGCGTGCAGCAGTTTGATTTCTGCTTGTGTCAGTAGCGTTTGCTGCTGCTGGTAGTTGCTAAATAGGATCTGGCTCGATAATAGTTGAGCGATACCTTCACCCATCGACATATTGATAGTTGAGAATAGTTTCAGCTTTGGCTCATAGAGCTTGATGGTGCCGACCACTTCGTTACCCGCGCGCAATGGAATAATCAACGCAGAACCCAATTTACAATCCTGCGACAAGGAGCATTGGTATGGGTTCTCTTTGCCATCAAGGTAGATGATGTCGTTCTGTTCCATCGAAGTGAGCGTGCTTTGCGATGAAATCGGGGTGTTCGGAATATGGTGTTCATCACCAATACCAACGAACGCGAGGATTTTCTCTCGGTCGGTAATCGCTACCGCCCCTACGTTGGTCTCTTCATAAACGATACGTACGATTTTTTGTGCGTTATCGGAATTGAACCCACCATGCAAAATACCCACCGAACGTTCGGCAATGGTCAGTGCGCGGCGTGAGAAGGTGGCGGAGTATTTCTCGAAGATGGTCTTTCTGTCTTGGATGATGCTCATGAACAGTGCTGCACCCACAGAGTTGGCAATGATCATTGGCGCGGCAATATCGGAAACAAGCGCGTAGGACTGCTCAAATGGTTTGGCGACTGCGAGCAGAATCAACATTTGAATAATTTCTGCAAATAGGGTGACAGAGAACACTACCAGCGGATTAAACAGCTGACTGGCTTTGTTCTTTCTGACTAAGTACACATGCAGCAGGCCACCAATCAAGCCTTCTGCTGTGGTTGAGATAGCACAAGCTAAGTCCGTAAATCCACCCAATGAATAGCGATGAATCCCGCCAGTAAAGCCGACCGCAAAGCCAACTACAGGACCACCAAACAAACCGCCCATTACCGCGCCCATCGCTCGCGTGTTGGCGATGGCATCATTGATTTGCAGTCCGAAATAGGTGCCCATAATACAGAATAGGGAGAACAGAACGTAGCAGCTGATCTTATGGCCTAAGCGTGAAGAGATGCTCAACAAAGGGAGAATCAGTGGGGTTTTACTCAGCATGTAAGCAATCACTAAGTAGACGCAGGTTTGTTGCAGCAGAGAGAGAATGAGTTCCATATTTTCACCTATTGAGACGCTTGTTAAGTGTAAAGCTCATTGCTTGGTAACGGTAGCTTTGCTTGTGTTTTAGTAGCCTATATTCGCTTCCCAGAGTCGAAAGCACTAACGCCTACAAACAATAAAGCCCATCACAGTGGACGGGCTTTAGTCTTAGGTTCCACGAATCACTGAGTGATTACGGGAGCAAGCGAAGTTGTGTTTGGCTGTTCTTTTATCTCTTTCTATGAAGATTGGTCTCTTGTTCCCAAGAGCCTTAAAGAACTAGGCTGTTTTGGTGACGCCTTTTGCTTCTTTCTCTTCTTCATCAGCTAGGTCGATATCGCCTTTGCCTTTTGAAATTTTAATAACGTAAGCCGCAACACCTAGCGCACTCACCACACCAATGATGGTTGAGATTTGCATTGGTAGACCGAAGCCCAGTTGGCTGTTGTTCAGGATGAATGTGATACACACAGACGTCATGAAGATAGCTGGAACTGTTGTTACCCAGTGCAGTTTGTTGTGGCGAAGTAGGTAAGCTGAAGCTGTCCACAGCATCATTACGGCTGTTGATTGGTTAGCAAAACCGAAGTAGCGCCAGATGATACCGAAATCAACTTGAGTCAGGATGCCACCGATAACGAACAGTGGTAACGCCATTAGTAGACGGTTACGCAGTGTTTTCTGTTCCATGTTGAAGTATTCAGCAAGGATAAGACGGCTTGAACGGAACGCTGTGTCACCAGAAGTGATTGGTAGGATAACCACGCCAAGGAAAGCAAGGATACCGCCAAATACACCCAGTAGACCAAATGAAGCGCTGTATACCACGTTACCTGGGCCGCCGTTTGCAATTGCGTCAGACAGAGACTCAACCGAACCGAAGAAAGACAGAGCAAGTGCACACCAGATTAGAGCGATGATGCCTTCACCAATCATTGCGCCGTAGAATACGAAGCGACCGTTCTTCTCGTTTTCCATACAACGCGCCATCAGAGGAGACTGAGTGGCGTGGAAGCCAGAGATAGCACCACATGCGATAGTGATGAAGAGAGCAGGCCAAAGTGATAGGTCATTCGGGTTCATGTTGGTGAACATGTCGCTGATCTCAAAGCCCCCCATGATTTGGTGTTCGTCAGATAGACCAATCGCAGTGATTAGGCCAACAGACATAAAGATAAGCAGTGCACCGAACAGTGGGTAGAAGCGACCAATGATTTTATCGACAGGGACAATCGTTGCGATGATGTAGTAAGCAAAGATGATAACAACCATCGTAGTTGCAGACATCGCGAAATCAGTTTGGTCGTTCACTAGGTTAGTGATCATACCTGCTGGAGCAGATACGAATACCACACCAACAAGAAGCAGTAGAACAATGGCAAAGATGTTCATAAAGTGTTTTGCGCCATTGCCTAGGTAACGTCCAGTGATGGTTGGAACCGAAGCTCCGCCATTACGGATAGATAACATACCTGAGAAGTAGTCGTGTACTGCACCTGCGAAGATACAACCTAGAACGATCCAAAGCATTGCTGCTGGACCATAAAGGGCACCCATGATAGGGCCGAAGATTGGACCTACACCTGCGATGTTAAGCAGCTGAACTAGGTAAACCTTTGGTGTCGACATTGGAACGTAGTCCACGCCATCTTGCTTAGTGTGAGCAGGTGTTTGGCGTTTTTCATTGATACCGAAAATCTTCTCGATAAAGGTACCGTAAATAAAGTAGCCACCAATGAGTGCTGCGACACAGGTAAGAAACCACATCATAATTTGTTATCCCTGAATGTATTAATTAAGTCAGGGTGTATATTAAAGGAGTCGATGAGAAGAAACTTCCGCTACGAGAGTGAGTGGTCGAATAGCCAATTTAGCGGTGTTATAACTGATTTAGTGGTTTGTTCACTGTGCTGAGTGGCCGATATTTCTATCGAGAGGCCTATTAGCTCTATAGAGAGGTTGTTTGAGTTGGCTTAACGGCGACTATTGATTCTGAGTGGTCGGAATGAACCTAAAGTGGCGAACATTAGACAATAAGTGGACATCGATAGGCGTTCAGTGGAGAATCACCACAAAGGCAGCGCTTCGTCAGAAAGTGGTGAAGTAACAATATAAAGGATTGAAATGAAAAAAATAATCGTACTATTCGCCGTGGCATTTAGCCTTGCAGGATGCAGCGCCAATGTTCAAGATTTAGCAGCTGAAGGCAATTGGCAAGAGATTGGCTATCGTGATGGTATCAAAGGCCACACTCAGCGTTCGTATTCAGAGATGACTGAGCTTGGCGCAGTCGATCAAGCGAGTTACACAGAAGGTTATCACCTAGGTGTGACTGAATATTGTAATCCGAACCATGCTTATCAGATTGGTTTATCTGGTCAGGTGTATGAAGGCGTGTGTTCTGGTACGGAAGACGCTCAACGTTTCCGTATGGAATGGCAACGCGGCTGGGACGAGTTCTCAAACGACTATTAAGCCCAAGCTAGCCATAAAAAATTAAAACTAAAAAAAGACCAGTACCGCGTGTGTGCTGGTCTTTTTGTATGTCGTTGAAGTAGCTGTCTAAATGAGAAGCTACAAGCCAAATTAAGATTACTGATTATTCTCGACGGCTTTTCTCAAGAAGCCATTTTGCTTATCAAGCTGAGCCTTGGCTAACTCTAAATCTAGCCCTGTTAGAATCATCAAAATAGATAACTTCACATCGTAATCAGTCGCTTTAAGTGTCGACACCGCCAGTGCTTTATCGCACTCCGTTGCTTGGATAACGATACGAGCGGCGCGGGCAACCAACTTTTCATTGGTCGCTTTTACGTCGACCATAAGGTTTTGGTAGCTCTTACCAATGCGAATCATGCTGGCAGTGGTCAGCATATTAAGCACCAGCTTTTGTGCTGTACCTGATTTGAGTCGTGTTGAACCAGTCAATGCTTCTGGGCCAACCACCGGGCTAATTGCGATTTGAGCGATTTCAGCAATTGGAGAGTCAGGGTTACAAGATAATGCAACCGTTACTGCGCCAAGCTGATTGGCATAGTTGAGTGCACCAATCACGTAAGGTGTGCGACCGCTCGCAGCAATACCTACCACGATATCATTTTCTGAAAACTGAATCGCTTTCAGATCTTCAATGCCGAGAGTTAGCGAGTCTTCTGCACCTTCTTTGGCTTTTAAAATCGCCTCTGGTCCGCCTGCAATTAAGCCGATAACCATTTTGTCCGAAACACCGAAAGTCGGTGGGCATTCTGAGGCGTCTAACACACCTAATCGACCACTGGTGCCTGCGCCCATATAAATCAGTCGACCACCGTTTTGAAAGACATGAGCAATTTTATCGACCGCTTTCGCGATCTGTGGCAGTTCCGCTTCAATCGCCAGCGGGACTTGCTTGTCTTGTTGGTTAATCTTTTCAACCACTTCGAGAGAGGTGAGCAGATCAATATCCATAGTGTCAGGGTTTCTCCCCTCCGAAACGAGGTGCGAGAGCGCTGATATGAGAGCGTCGTTACTCATAATGATCCTTAAATGGTGATTCTAAAATGATGGTTCTAAAGTTGTTTAGTCAGCACGATAGAGAACGCCTAGAGAGGCCGCTCTGCTTGCGCCAGTCACTTCTGGTAAATTGCTTGGCAGTTGATGAATATGACGTTGAGCAAGCCACGCAAAAGCCATCGCTTCCATGTAATCGGCGTCCACGCCTTTACTGGTGGTTGAGTCAACCTCCCAACTTGGAAGCAGTTCAGACAGCCTCTTCATCAACAATGGATTTCGTGTACCACCGCCACACACATACAGTGCAGGCTGGTCACCCAAGCGATAAGTCTCCACTTCATTGGCTATCGTCAATGCGGTGTATTCACAAAGCGTGCGCTGAACATCTTCTACTGCAAGATCTTTAAATTCTGTTAATTGTTGCTCTAGCCAAGGTAGGTTGAATAGTTCTCTACCAGTACTTTTCGGTGGTATTTGAGATAGATAAGATTCATTTAACAACTGTTCGAGAAAGGCTTGATTGAGCTGACCTTTAAGCGCAAATTGGGCATCACGGTCAAACTTATCGCCCGTGTGTTTATCAACCCAAGCGTCCATCAACATATTGCCCGGGCCAGTATCATAACCAAGTGTTGGCTGATTAGGGCGCAGCACTGAAATATTCGAGATACCACCAATATTCAACACCACAACTGAGCTGTCTTGTGGCTGGAAAATAGTATGGTGGAAGGCAGGGACTAATGGCGCACCTTGTCCGCCTAATGCCATGTCTTTACGTCGAAAATCGGCAACCGTTTGAATCTGTGTTTTAGCGGCAATGATGTTGGCATCACCCAACTGCATGGTAAATGGCGAATCGCCTGTTGGCTGGTGGAACACTGTTTGACCATGATTACCTATCGCAGTTACAGAAGGTGCTGGTGTGCCTGACTTTTCGAGAAGTTGCAGAACCGCATCAGCAAACAGATGGCCAAGCTGGTGGTCGAGTTCGCCAATGGCAATCAAATCGGTTTTCTGACCAATACAGACTTCAAGTAGACGCGCTTTGAGATCATCAGGCATTGGGAACTCATCATGAGCAAGCAATATTATACGTGTATCTTCAATCGACACTAAGGCCGTATCAACACCGTCCATACTCGTCCCTGACATCACACCGATATACAGTTCTTTATGATCCATTCCTAAGCTCTTGCACTGCATTCTTAAAGTCTTCCACAGATTGGTTTAAAAACATTGTAAAGCAAATTTAAAGAGAATAACCTCGGGAAGTTTATGAAATTAGGTTTAATAAGGGATAAATATGGGACCGTTGTGGGTTGATGTTGCAGGCTACGAACTGACTGCGGAAGACAAAGAAATTTTAGAGCACCCAACTGTTGGTGGTCTCATCTTATTTGCTCGAAACTACCACGATAGCAAACAGTTATCGGCGTTAAACAAAGAAATTCGTAAGGTAGCGAAACGTCCTATTTTGATTGGTGTTGACCAAGAAGGTGGTCGAGTTCAGCGCTTCCGCGATGGCTTTTCAATTATCCCAGCTGCTCAAGAATTCGCGACTAAGAATAACGGTGAACATTTAGCAGAACAGGCTGGCTGGCTGATGGCGGCAGAATTGATTGCCCACGATATCGATCTGAGCTTTGCGCCAGTATTAGACAAAGGCCATGACTGTAAAGCGATTGGTAGCCGAGCGTTTGGCGAAGATATTGATACTATTGTTCGTCATAGCAGCGCTTTCATCAAAGGCATGAAGTCGGTTGGCATGGCGACGACAGGCAAGCACTTCCCTGGACACGGTGGCGTGATTGCTGACTCACACTTAGAGACGCCATATGACCCTAGAGACGACATCTTTGAAACAGACATGGCAATCTTCAAGGCGCAAATTGAAGCTGGAATATTGGATGCCATGATGCCAGCTCACGTGGTTTTCTCTCACTATGATGATCAACCTGCGAGCGGTTCACAGTATTGGCTGCAGAAAGTATTGAAGCAGCAGCTTGGGTTTAAAGGCTTGGTGTTCTCTGATGATTTAACGATGGAAGGCGCTGCCATAATGGGTGGACCAGCCGACAGAGCGAAAGCGGCCTTGAATGCAGGTTGTGACATGGTGTTGATGTGTAATAAACGAGATGCACAAATTGAAGCTCTGGATAACTTAGCGATTCAAGAGGTGCCTTTAGCCAACTCATTGCTTAAAAAACACAGCTTTGATTTGTCGACACTTCACTCGGATGCTAGGTGGAAAGGGACCTCAGAGACGATTAAGCGAATGCTAGGCAGTGAGTGATAAATAAACACATAATAATTTTAGATAAGGCGATATGATAAATATCGCCTTTTTTGTATGTGTGATCCATGGTTTAAACCTATTTATCTCTTAGAGTGAGCCAAATTTAATGTGTAATATAAAATTTACAGTTAATGTTTTTTATTGTTTACACTTGCAATCGTTTTTTTAGCTGTTATTGTGTTTTTAAAGATTGTTAGCCCAAATGGAAATGTTGGGTGTAAAAATAAATATACAGGTTGAGTTATGCAGAAAAGTGAATTAAGCAATGTCAATATCATCGACGAACAGGTACTGATTACTCCTGAGGAGTTAAAAGCAAAACTGCCTTTGAGTGATAATGCTCGTCGTTTCATTCAAGAGTCTCGTCAAACTATCGCAAACATCATTCATAAGAAAGATCATCGCATGCTTGTTGTATGTGGCCCATGTTCTATCCATGACATTGAAGCTGCGAAAGAGTACGCGAAACGCCTAAAAGCCTTATCTGAGCAACTTAGCGATCAACTGTATATTGTTATGCGTGTTTACTTTGAGAAACCTCGTACCACTGTCGGTTGGAAAGGTTTGATCAATGACCCACATCTAGACGGCACTTTCGATATTGAGCATGGTCTGCATGTTGGTCGTGAACTACTTGTTGAACTCGCTGAGATGGAAATCCCACTAGCGACTGAAGCATTAGACCCAATTAGCCCGCAATACCTAGCAGATACCTTCAGCTGGGCGGCTATTGGCGCTCGTACGACTGAATCTCAAACTCACCGTGAGATGGCAAGTGGTCTTTCAATGCCAATCGGTTTTAAAAACGGCACCGATGGCAACCTAGGCACTGCAATCAACGCAATGCAGGCGGCTTCTTCTAGCCACCGTTTCATGGGTATCAGCCGCGAAGGTCAGGTTGCACTACTAACAACGCAAGGTAACCCAAATGGTCACGTGATTTTACGTGGCGGTAAGCAGACGAACTACGATTCAGTATCGGTACACGAATGTGAGCAAGAGCTGGGTAAATCTGGTTTAGAGGCAGCGCTAATGGTCGACTGTAGCCACGCGAACTCTCGTAAAGATTTCCGTCGCCAACCTTTAGTTGCAGAAGATGTGATTCACCAAATTCGTGAAGGCAACAAGTCGATTATCGGCCTGATGATTGAAAGCCATATTAACGAAGGAAACCAATCTTCGGATATACCTCTCAATGAGATGAAATACGGCGTTTCTATTACCGACGCGTGTATCAATTGGGATTCAACTGAGGCACTATTGAAACATGCACATACGGAATTAGTCCCGTTCTTAGAGAACCGCTTGAAAGGTTAGTCAGAGTTTTAAATTTAAGTGCCTCATCTAATGGGGCATTTTAAGATCTGTTGCTAGCGAACCTACGTGATTGTGGGCTTATAGATTGGCACGGGCTTATAGATTAGTAAGGAATAAAATGGCCGTTGAACTGAACGAATTACGCGACCAAATCGATGCTGTCGATAAACAAATGTTGGATTTACTGGCTCAACGCCTTGCTCTAGTAGAGAAAGTAGGCGAAGTAAAAAGTGAACATGGTTTACCTATTTATGTACCAGAGCGTGAAGCTGCGATGCTGGCATCTCGTCGTCAAGAAGCTGAGAAAATAGGGGTTCCACCACAGTTAATCGAAGATATTTTGCGTCGTACTATGCGTGAGTCTTATGCCAGCGAGAAAGATTCTGGCTTTAAGTGTCTTAACCCAGAGTTACGTTCAGTGGTTATCGTTGGTGGTAATGGTCAACTTGGTGGCTTGTTTGGTCGTATGTTCAAACTGTCTGGCTACGAAGTAAAAATCCTTGGCAGCCAAGATTGGGATAAGGCCGACGAAATCTTAGATAATGCTGGGCTTGTGGTTGTTACGGTTCCAATTCACCTAACGGAAGGTGTGATTGCGAAGCTAGGTAATCTACCAAGCGATTGTATTCTATGTGATTTGACGTCAATTAAATCTAAACCTCTACAAGCAATGATGAACATGCATCAAGGCCCAGTAGTTGGATTGCACCCAATGTTTGGCCCTGATGTTCCTAGCCTTGCTAAGCAGGTGATTGTTTACAGTGATGGTCGTGGTTCTGAAAGTTACCAATGGCTACTGAATCAATTTGGTATTTGGGGCGCGAGCCTTTGCCAGATGGATGCAGCTGAACACGATCACGGCATGACCTTGATTCAAGCACTTCGTCACTTCACCTCTTTTGCTTACGGCTTGCACCTGAGTAAAGAGAACCCGAACATTGATCAACTTCTGAAACTAAGCTCGCCAATCTACCGACTTGAGATTGCGATGGTTGGTCGTCTGTTTGCTCAAGACCCGAACTTGTACGGCGATATCATTCTTTCTTCGGATGAGAATATTGAGATGATCCGACGCTTCCATAGCTGTTTCGGAGAAGCGTTAGAAATTCTAGATGGCAAAGATAAGGCTAAGTTTGTTGAGAGCTTCAACCAAGTGAGTGATTGGTTTGGTGACTACTCACAACAATTTTTACAAGAGAGCCAAAGCCTGTTAAAACAAGCACATGACTCGATTCATCGCGGTTAATAGTGTGGTTTGAAAAATAAAAAAGAGCGACCATTTGGTCGCTCTTTTTGTTTGTGTTGAATGCCGATATTGCATCTGGCCTATAGTAGGCGAAATGCATTTGGATCATCATGGGCCAAACGAACAAACCTAGTTAGTCACGATAGGCTCTTTGTTATTCTCGTTCGATACTCGGTTATCATCGCTGGATACTGTGTCGATAGTTGAACTGATGTAAGGCACGTTAGTTAGGTTGATCTGCAAGCGAACCACGTTATCAATCAGCTGAACGAGTGGGCCCCATTTCACCTTTTTCTCTTTCTCAAACACGTAATTGAAGTTTTCTGGTGTCCAATCCATCAAGTATTGAGGGTTCAATGAGCGACCAAGGAAGCGTACTTCATAATGCAGATGTGGCCCAGTTGAGTTACCTGAGTTACCACAGCTCGCAATCACATCACCTTTACTGACAAACTGACCGCTGCGAACTTTGAATTTTTGCAGATGCGCGTAAGAGCTCATGAAGCCAAATGAATGGCGCATGGTGATAAAGTTACCAAAGCCTTTCTTGCTTGGGCGTACGGTTTCAATCACACCATCTGCTGGTGCTAAGATATCTTCACCACGCTTACACGTTAAATCGATACCAGTATGTACATGGCGTTTCCCTGAAATAGGGTTAGTGCGGCTACCATAAGAAGAAGATATACGTTGATAAGCCATCGGACTGTCGTTTGGAATCAAGCGGAACATTGTGGCTCTTACTGCTGAATCGACTGCAGCCGCATCAATGCGATCTTCTAAAGAAATATCATCGGTAAGCAGATCTTCATCAGCAAGCCCCAGTACTGATTCCACATCGAATACACGCTTACCAAGCAGTTGAATCGTGCCTTCTTTCTCGGTCAGTGTTTGCGATAGCGAATGGTTGGTTTCTACTTGCTCAGCATAAAGAAATTCTGTTTGTTCTTTTTCAACAATCAGTGTTTCAATCAACTGTTGGGCATCACCCGCTTGCAGTGCGAGTTCTTGTTTACTCTCGAAGTGCATGTACGCCGCTCCGCCAATCAATAGCGGTACTGAAAAAATGGCAGTAGTGCAAATGAGCACGGCTTTACGGCCGAAGTAAAACGTCTGTTCCCCCTGACTGGAGGGAATAGTAATGGACACTTTTTTAGACATGGTTCTGTATTAACTAAATGCTTCTAATAGAAAAAGGGTAATGGAGATATTATTCCTTGCCTAAGTCGGTAAGGTGTTCGATCTCTCTATAAAGCAGGTCATCGTCACCAACATTAAGCTCAACAAGGCGCTTAAGGTGGCTGATACTATCAATATCTAAATGCTCTATGCGTAAACGCATTGAGGTATTGATGGTAGAGACTATCGTTGCTTCTAACTGAATATTGATATCACTGTTTTCGAGTTTAAAGCTCACTTGAACAGGGACATCATGGCTAAGTTGTTTTGATTCATTGCATTGAATGAGTAAACCATGGAGTGATAAGTCTTGCACTGAGCCTGATACATTTACGTGTCCTTGTGAGATCTCAGTCGGGACTTGATAAATAACTCGTGAAAATTGACGTCTTTCAACCATAAGTAATCTCTCTATATCGATGCATTACACGTAAGCCAGATATATCAAAGGCCGCTATTATCGCGGCCTTTGTTCAAAATACAAGCTTATTTACTTAGCTATACGCTTGTACTTGATACGGTGCGGCTCTGCCGCTTGTGCGCCTAGAGTCTGCTTAAGCCACTCAGTGTACTCAGTATAGTTACCTTCGTAGAAGTTAACTTGACCTTCATCACGGTAGTCTAAGATATGGGTCGCAATACGGTCAAGGAACCAACGGTCATGCGAGATAACCATTGCACAGCCCGGGAATTCAAGCAGTGCTTCTTCAAGAGCACGTAGCGTTTCAACGTCAAGGTCGTTGGTAGGCTCATCGAGTAGCAGTACGTTACCGCCCGCTTTTAGCAGTTTCGCTAAGTGAACACGGTTACGTTCACCACCAGAAAGCTCACCGATGATCTTCTGTTGGTCGTTGCCTTTAAAGTTGAAACGAGAACAGTAAGCACGCGCAGGGATTTCGAAGTTGTTGATCTTAATGATATCAGCGCCTTCAGAGATCTCTTGGAATACTGTCTTAGTGTCGTCCATGCTGTCACGGAACTGATCAACAGAAGCAAGCTTAACGGTTTCGCCTAGTTCAACTGTACCTGAATCTGGCTGTTCTGCACCGCTTAGCATCTTGAATAGTGTTGATTTACCTGCACCGTTGGCACCAACGATACCGACGATTGCGCCCTTAGGCATGCTGAACGATAGGTCGTCGATAAGAACGCGATCACCAAACGATTTAGTCAGGTTGTTCACTTCAAGAACTTTATCACCTAGACGCTCACCTGGCGGGATGAACAGTTCGTTGGTTTCGTTACGCTTCTGGTATTGGCCAGTTGTCAATTCTTCAAAACGAGCCATACGAGCTTTAGACTTAGCTTGACGGCCTTTAGGGTTTTGACGAACCCATTCAAGTTCTTTCTCGATTGTCTTTTGACGTGCGCTTTCGCCCGCTTTTTCTTGCTTAAGACGCTCGTCTTTTTGCTCTAGCCAAGACGTGTAGTTACCTTCCCATGGGATACCTTCACCACGGTCAAGTTCTAGAATCCAGCCAGCTGCGTTGTCTAGGAAGTAACGGTCGTGGGTAATCGCCACAACAGTACCACTGTAATCAACAAGGAAGTGCTCAAGCCATGCTACTGATTCTGCATCCAAGTGGTTGGTTGGTTCATCAAGAAGCAGCATGTCTGGCTTTTCAAGAAGTAGACGACAGATAGCAACACGACGACGCTCACCACCTGATAGGAATTCAATTTTCGCATCCCACTCAGGAAGACGAAGTGCATCAGCAGCACGCTCTAGAGCAGTCTCTAAGTTGTGACCGTCTTTTGCTTGAATCAGAGCTTCTAGTTCGCCTTGCTCTTTTGCCAGTGCATCGAAGTCTGCATCTGGTTCTGCGTAAGCTGCGTAAACCGCATCAATACGCTTAAGTGCGTCAGCAACGTCAGAAACCGCTTCTTCTACGATTTCACGAACAGTTTTTGATTCGTCTAGCACAGGCTCTTGTGGTAGATAACCTACTTTAAGGCCTTGTTGTGCACGTGCTTCACCATCAATATCAGTATCAATACCAGCCATGATACGTAGTAGGGTAGATTTACCTGAACCATTTAGACCCAAAACACCGATTTTAGCGCCAGGAAAAAAGCTAAGAGAAATGTCTTTAAGAATTTGACGCTTAGGTGGAACAGTTTTGCTCACCCGAGACATGGTATATACGTATTCAGCCATTGCCGATCGATCCTAATTATTGTTCAAAATTGTCTGCTATTTTATACCAATATCCTCAAAGATGTTACTCCTAGGGCAGAAAAGCCACTCTTGAACTAATCCTTACCTATTATTGTCACATTGGTCATTAAAACTATATTTAATGGGCTTCTGAGGCGAAGTGTTAAATATTAATAATATTTACACTCAAATCCTTTACATTTGATGTGATGTCGGGCGTAAATAGACTTCACGTATTCATACACGCACTAAGGAAAGAGCGAATGTTTTTCCGCATTGGTAATACGAAAATTGCTGTGGCTGCATCGGCAATTTTGTCTTCGGTTTCACTGGCTCCGGTCGCTATGGCTAGCAATGCATCCGAGCTTGAAATGCAGCGTGACGTTTATGATAAAGCGCAAGATGTTTTAGACAGCCGTGATCTAAAAGCTTACTCCGCGCTGCGTAACAAAATTCAAACATACCCTTTAACACCTTACACAGATTATCGGGCCTTTCTGATTGGCTTAGGTGATCGCACACCTGCTGAGGTCGATGCTTTCATTGAAGAGAACAAGGCATTGCCTTTCTCCAATCGAATGCGCGCACCTTATTTGGACTCATTGGCTTCTCAAAAACAGTGGAAGACGATCCTTGAGTTTCAAACCAAAGAGCCTGTCGGTGAAAAATACCAATGTATTTATTATCGAGCGCATTACGAGCAAGGTAACCAAGAGCTTGCCTTTAAAGGAGCTAAACAACTTTGGTTGAGTGG
This sequence comes from Vibrio sp. 10N.222.49.C9, assembly GCF_041474985.1. Taxonomy (NCBI): domain Bacteria; kingdom Pseudomonadati; phylum Pseudomonadota; class Gammaproteobacteria; order Vibrionales; family Vibrionaceae; genus Vibrio; species Vibrio sp. 10N.222.49.C9. Next base: position 87,559 of record NZ_JBFRVD010000007.1, read on the forward strand.
TAGTGGTGTTGATGACGCTTGTGACCCTTTATTTAAAAGCTGGGATCAAGCTGGGCTAAGAACTGATGAGCTGATTCTGGATAGAATGCTGCTAGCGTTCGAGGGCCGTAACGGTAAGTTAATGAGCTATCTGATTAAGCAATTGGATCATGATGAGTCAATTGCTCAAGCGAAGCAGATGAAGGCGTTGTACAACAAGCCTGAAAATGTACTCGCGTTTGCTAAAAAACATCCAGCGAATGAATTCTACCAAGCTCAAACCGAGTTTGCTTTCGAGAAGCTAGCAAGGAAATCATCAAGCAGTGCTCAAAAGGTGTTTGATGATGTCATCAAGGCTCAGAAGTTTTCGAAAGAGAAATCTCAAGAGCTCGCTGATTACCTAACGTTTCGTCTGATCAACACCGACTCTGAAGAGTTAATGGTGTGGCGCGACAAAATGCTCGCGAGTTCATCAAAGCAAGTTCTGCTGGAACGACGTGCTCGCTTAGCAATTCAACATGCCGATTGGACGGGTTTGAAAGAGTGGATAGCGCGCTTGGATGATAAACATCAGGCTTCGCTTCGTTGGCAATATTGGCAGGGCAGAGCTGAAATCGCGACGGGCGATACTGACAAAGGCAATAAGCGACTGTCAGATATCTTGGGTCAGCGTAATTTCTACAGTGTGGCTGCGGCTAAGCAGTTAGGTAAGCCAGTTCAATATCCAACATCGACACTTAAATACAATGCTGAAACAGTGAAGCCATTCGACACCTCTTTGGTGCGTATTGGTGAACTGATTGACCGAGACAAAATTGCGGCAGCGAAAAGTGAATGGCGCTGGTTACTGACCAATGCAGATAAAGAGCAAAAAGAGATGCTTGCCGCTTACGCTGCGACACAGCGTTGGAATCACTTTACCGTAACAGCGAGTATCTCTGCGAAGATGTGGGATAACATTGCGCTGCGCTTCCCTGTTGCTCATAAGTGGTGGTTTAACTTCTACGCTGAAAAGCACGATCTCGATCCAATCACTTTGATGTCTTTAGCAAGACAAGAGAGTGCGATGGATTCAGAAGCTCGCTCTCCAGTTGGCGCGCGTGGCATTATGCAAATTATGCCCAAGACGGCGCAATACACAGCGAACAAACATAAGATTAAGTATCAGGGCAGCGATGATCTTTATGATGTCGGCAAAAACATTGAGATTGGCAGTCACTACTTAGATGGTTTACTCGCTCAATATGATGACAACCGTATCTTTGCGTTTGCGGCTTATAATGCTGGACCTAGCCGTGTGAAACAGTGGCGTTCACGCAGCGGTGAAAAGCTCGATGCCTTTGCATTTATCGAAATGATCCCATTCAAAGAGACACGTGGCTACGTTCAGAATATCTTGATGTTTGAGACCTACTATCGAGATATCTTGGGTGAGAAAGGGACGTTTTTAGCGCCCCATGAGGCAAAAACGAAATACTAAGCCTTCGGCATTTGGCCCGAAACTGAGTAAGAATAAAGGCAGTGAGTGCGAACCATTTCCACTTACTGCCTTTTTACATTGGATCGCATCAAGTGTTTCGGTATAAAGTGTTAAACGCTTTCAATCGTTAAGCGACTCTTTAAAGTCAGAATTTAAAAGTAAGTGTAGAGATATGGCATCACAACCTGAATATGATAATTGGCAACAACTGATGGACTTGGTAAAGACGGCTGTCGAAAAAGATCAGCACGAGCTGTTGTTGACTATGATGATGACACCAGACGAGCGAGATGCTCTGGTTGCTCGAATTAATATCTTCTGTGAGCTGATGAAAGGCGATATGTCTCAACGACAGGTGAGTCAAATGCTGGGCGTAGGCGTAGCGACGATAACCAGAGGCTCAAATGAGCTAAAGGCCAAATCTGAGCAAGAGAAAGTCGTGATCGCCGACCTATTGCTAAAGTAATAATGGAATTAAGCTATCACGCGATAGTATGAATACGAATTCGATAAAAAACGCTAACTGGATGTTAGCGTTTTTTGTTTCTGAAGATTGTTCTTGGAATCTTTTGAAGTTTAAGGAAGCCTCAAATACTAAATAGGAAAGTGTTCAGGATTCACAAATGGGATCAGAGCCAAAATTAAAGCTTGATGATAGACCGAACTGCGTGACAATTGGTTATGTGTCAGTAGGCCAATGGCACCACCTTTCTGTTTGATATTGTCGGTACCAAACACTTCATCCATCACATCCCCTAACTCGTTTGCATGCTCTAGTTTCTCAAGCACGGCTGGTGGCAGCATCAGACTTGCTGAACGAGACTCGCCACGTTGGCCATTCGTTTCGATCACCATCCAGGCAAAGGTGACGTTTGTTTCTATTCCCGCTTCTAGACCAACATAGAAGTCTGCATCAGGCTGAGCTTGAGTTGCGTTGTGAACTCGATTCACGGCACCTTGATAGGTTTCATCATTGCTCATCGGTTGATCGGCGACACCACTAGGGACGCTGATGCCTTTGAAATCAAATTCAGTATCAGGAAAAGCAGATAAGAACGCACTTTTAACGGCGTTTATTTTAGCTGGGTTCAGCGATGCGATGATTACAGATTTCATGTGTCGGATTCTTTTTGTTGTCGATTAGATTGAGTTGATGTTGTCGGTACCAGTCACTCAACTCTTCTAGTGGCATGGGTTTACCAAAGTAATAGCCTTGCAGCATATCGCACTGTGCATCCTGTAACCACTGGTGCATGTCTTGAGTTTCAATCCCTTCGGCGGTGACCTTTTTCCCCTGAGCATGACACAACCCGATAACTGGTTTTACGATGTTCTGGTTATCGGTTTCAATTAAGGTATCCAAAAACGCTTTATCCAATTTAATTTTCTGAGTTGGATACTGCACCAGTTGAGTGATAGAGGTGTAACCGGAACCAAAGTCATCAATCGCCAGTCGATAACCCATGCATGACAGCTCATTCAGCAATGGGAAGCCTTCTGAGTTTGAGTAAAAGGTTTCAGTGATTTCAAAATCGATTAGGCTTGGTGGAATTCGATTTAACTCCGCGTGTTCTTTAATGAAACCCGCAAGGTGAGTGGTTTCAATGCCAGCAGAAGATAAGTTGATCGACAATTGAATCGAGTGATCAAATTGAGTCTGAAGTCGATGGAATGAAGCAAACGCATTCTGTATTACCCAGCGGTCAACATGTTCGAACAGCCCGGTTTGTTCGGCTATTGGAATGAACTCATCCGGTGGAACCAAACCAAGTTGCTTTGAATTCCAACGTAATAACACCTCAACGCCAATAACATCAGTCCCGGTAGAATCCATGTAGGGCATGTAAACGAGCCTGAATTCATCATCAAAATTCTTACCTCTAAGCGCACGTTCAATGTCTGCTTGGCGCTGAATGGCTTTGTCTAAATCCCGTGAATAGTCAGCAAATTGGTTTTTACCGGCACGCTTGGCTTGGTACATCGCGGTATCCGCGTTGGACAGAAGCTTCTCGATTGAGTTGCCATCATTAGGGTAGGTCGCAATACCAATACTGACCGTGATCGGAAAGCTGCCTGATTCGGTGACAAAGCCTTTTTGCAGTGGAGTGAGCAAATCGTTCGAGAATCGATGCGCGACATTTCCTCGGTGACTAGGAGCGTTAATGTAGACAACGAACTCGTCTCCAGAAAGTCGGGCTGGCATACAATGAGCGTCGAATTCCTCTTTATAATGACGACAAATATCTGAAATACGCTGAGCAAAAGAAACCAGAATCGAGTCGCCGATTTGATGCCCGTATTTGTCGTTCACAAACTTGAAGTTGTCCAAGTCAAAATAGAGAACCCAGGTTTCGGTATTCGAACTCGGTTTTGGCAACGATTGCTGAACGAAGGTTTGAAACTGATGCCTATTGGCTATTTGAGTTAACTGATCATTTTCGGCCAAGAGCTTGGTTTGCTGGTAGGTGTTGTCTAGCTCTTGATACATGTCATAAAAACGCTGTGATAGGCGGCCAAGCTCGTCACGAGTGCCTAAGCGTTCAATGTTCTTACGTTGTTTTTTTTCGACTTGCTGTAGCTGTCGATCGAGCCGTGTTATTGGAGTAATCACAGTGCGAGACAGAAGCATGAGTAGCAGAGCGACAGTTACAAACGCAGACAGTGCAAACGACAAACTCAGCTTGTTCCAAATTGAATCGAGCTTGTTTTCCAACAGGAATTGCGCCGGATCGACCGTGGCGTACAGTTCTGGTGCAAGCTTGACTGAGTGAGTAACATCATTTTCCAAAGAAACCGCTATGGATGTGAAGAATAAACTGGTTTGGTAGTCGAACTCTATCTGTTTTCTCAGCGCATTAAATTTGTCGAGAGAGACAGAGACAACAACAAAGAACACATCGTCGGGTTGATTGTTAACGGTTGGGAAAATCGCTTTTCTATCTACCTTGTCATAGTGAACCAACATCCCTTCGCCTTGGGAGTTTTGAATATAGTTGGTACTCGATGTTGCTAAGGTGTCTTGATAGTGCAGGTCAACATACTCCAATATCTTACTGTCAATCTGAGTGCGTGAGTCATTGCTATTATCCGCGTAATAACGCAGTTTTCGATCACCATTAAGAAGCGCTAAACCTGTATAGCTTTCATCGTCATCTTGCAGGAAATGAATGGCTTCTCGAAGATTACTGACCAGTTCAAGATCGCGAGATAGATTTTGATCAGTGAGAAAATAACGCTTCACCATATCACTCTGGGTCAAGGTGTAAGAGTAGCTATTGAGGAACGAACGAGATTGGCGAAAGTATCCGGCTAGTTTTTCCATGTTCAGTTGAAGTGCGTTGTCTTCGCGTTTGATGAAACTGCTTTTTTGCGTCGAATAAATAATATAGCTAGAAGCCGCGGTACTGATCAGTATCACAGGGGCTATTAGTAGTAAGATTTTAGTACTTAGCTTCATAGTTAATGACAACACTATTTATAAATTAAGCGCATAAGTTTATGTTACTTAATGCTTACTCGCTATTAATTATACGTAGTTCGATGATTTCCTGTGAAGGGGGTAAGGTTTTGTCTTTATTGATAAAAAAAGCCACTAATGAGTTTTTGTTAGAAAGGCTCAAGTAGTGGAGAGAGTAAGCGTGCCGAATGTGCGAAACAAGTGAATTGTGTTTCAGGCATGCTAGGGTGAGTTTTCTTAGCGAGAATAGTACTCGACTAGAGGGTGATTTAAGTATTTGGCCTGCTGTAGGCCAAATACTTATGTTAGCTAAAAGCTGATACTCACTTTCAGCTATGACAACTTAACTTGAGTCGCTTTGATGTTCTCACTTGGGTAGCAACCCAACACCTTAAGGTGGCGAGTAATGGCTGTTAGTTCCGTTATCGCTTGTTGCATATTATCTGAATCCAGATGCGCCTCTAAATCGACATAGAACATCTCTTCCCAAGGGTTACCCATGATAGGACGAGATTCTAGCTTAGTCATGTTGATGCCTAAGCGTTGCAGGATCAGTAGTGTTTCTACCAAAGAACCCGCCTCTTGAGATGTCGACATGATGAGCGTTGTTTTCGCTGGTATTTGAGTCGATACTTCAACAGGCTTACGCGCCACAACGATGAAACGAGTGTGGTTCTCTGTTTGGTTTGCAATGTTACCCTGAATTGGCTGAAGTCCATAAAGCTTGCCGCTCGATGCATTACCAATAGCAGCTACGTCATTACCGTCCAGATCTTTCACCTTCTTCATAGCGTCAGCTGTGCTGGCACAAGACTCAAGGGTTACATCTTTAAGACGGCTCAAGAACTCGCTGCACTGCTGATGTGGTTGTGGGTGCGAGTAAAGTGTTTTGATGTCTTCTAAACGGATATCACTTTTCGCCACTAGGCAGTGTTCGATTGGTTGAGAAAGCTCACCAACGATGTAAAGCGTTGTGTGTTGAAGTAGGTCATACACTTCGTTAATCGAACCTGAGCTGGTGTTCTCAATCGGCAGGACACCGTAGTCGGCATGGCCAGACTCTACTGTTGATGCGACTTCTTTGAAGTGATTACAGTTCAGCTCAATCAATTCCATATTCTTGCGGCTGAAGTATTCGCGGCTCGCAAGGTGAGAATACGATCCCTTAGAACCTAAGAATGCAACGCGAGCCAATGGTTTACGGCTTTGCGGGTTCGCTAGGTTTTGTAAGTATGACTGTTGTAGTAAAACGGAATCTTCGATGATGGTGTGAAACAGCTTGGTAATGTACTGCGCATCAAGTTCGTATTTATCTTTGCCGTTGTTGATCAGCTTAACTAATAGTTGTTGTTCTCGTACTGCATCACGAACTGGTTTTGATGTCTCTACTTTGCTTTTAGCGACTTCGATACTTAGCTTGCGACGCTCTGAAAGTAACTTCAGGAGTTCGTCGTCTAAATCATTAAGACGAAGGCGGATATCATCCAGTGAAATTGAGCGGTCAGTCATAAATGTGTCCTTATAAAAAAGCCTCCCTAGTGTGGGAGGCTTCTTGTTCGTTTTTGACTTGTTTTTCTAAAACGACTTAGCCTCCGATTTACGGAAGAAAAAAGAAGTCAAAAATAAACAAAGATTGAGTGTGCATAAAAAGTGATTGTTTTATGAATGTTTAAACACAATAAGCAAGCGAGCTACGAGCGTCAAGCAAAAAAATAGCGCCCTGAGGCGCTATTTTTTAATCTGTTCTCTTTCCTTATTCTACTTCAGCTTCTAGCTCTTCGATTTCAGGCTTTTCAGCGCGGCGCGCTTCTGGTTTATGGCGTAGCTTGTTGAGTTGACGCTCTAGTTTTTGTTCTACTTCGTTGATCGCTACGTAGAGGTCGTCATGGATTGATGAAGCAACAAGTTGGCCTTTTGGTACGGTTAGTACCGCTTCAAATTTCTTCTTCTTGTTTGGTTCTTCGCTAAAGCTCGCTTGGCAGCCAATGATGTCTACTTGCCATTTATCTAGCTTTTTAAATTTGCTTTCTATGTGATCACGGATTGCAGAGGTAATGTCGATGTTTTTACCAGTGATGTTCATTTTCATAGAAGTTTTCCTCTGTTGTATCCCTCATGGGTTAACTTCAGATTACGACTTTTAGGAATAAAGAATGTGATCTAGATCTTGTTTTGGTTGGGTGGGATAAGCATTAAAATCAAATGTGATCTTACGCAAGTCTTAGTATCTTTTTGGCGAAAAATGCTTGTTATCCTTATGAAAAACGATAACTTGGAGGCAAGGCTTCGCTAAAAATTAAATCAGTTTTTAGGGGCGTCCTACAGCCTATGGAAAGTGCTTGATTGAAATTTACTCAATAGTGTTTTGTGATATAGGTCTTGTAATATAGGTCGCTACATAAGCTTCTTCAGAATTAGATAAACAAAAGCCGCATAAGTATTCTTATGCGGCTTTTGTGTTTTTTAGCTTTACCTAATACCTTTGGCTCCCCAGCTCTGGGATGGAGGCGATCCTAGTCGTTAGTGTTCAGTAATCTCGCTGTGCCGTCCTCTCGGATAGCATTGATAGCTTGTAATTGTTTATAGATTACGAAGTAACGATTGATGTTGGCAACATAGGTTACGGGTTCTTTACTCACGTATTTGCGAGTGATGATTTCTACGTTTTTAAACCAGATGTTTGGGTTGTAACCTTTGTGCTTGGCAATGCTCCTCATCTTTCTGATCTTAGCAGGACCAGCGTTGTAAGAAGCCAAGGTAAAGTAGATTTGATTGTCGGGTGATATTGCCGGGTCGTCAAAATATCGGTCTTTGATAAAGCGCATATACTTCACACCCGCATGGATGTTGTTATCCACCTTATGGATGTTCTTGATGTTGACGTTTTTATCTTTGGCGGTACTCGGTAATACCTGCATCACACCAATAGCCCCGCGATGAGAAATCCGGCTCTGATCCAGTCCTGATTCTTGGAAACCTTGAGCTGACATCATCAAAGGATCAAATTCATACTTGCTCGAATACTTTTCAAAGACATCTGAGAGTTTAGCTACTCGGTCTACTTTATTGGGGTTGAGTGCTCGGCCTAACCAGCGAGTATTGTCGATGTATTTCTGGTAGATGACATTCCCAAGCAGGGTGCCTGTTCGTGCGGTCTTGACGTATTTGTTTATCTCTTTCTTCAGTTGAGGGCTGTCTTTTCTTAAAGCCCAAGCAATACGACCATTTTCTCGTAAAGGTAAGTCGTTATGGACCTGAATGTTTTCCATTACATCGATCCAGAGCTTGGCTTTATGGTTATCCAGAATTGTGCCTTGTATATAACCTTGGTTAACCAGTTCTATCAGCTCGTAGTCTTGTAATGACTCCTCGATAAAGTGGACATGCAGTGGTGGTAAACCTAGCTCGTTAAGCTCCTTATTAACTCTTTGTACACTCTCGAAGTAACTCGAGCTTGCTCGTATCCACACCTCTTTGCCACTCAATTGCTTGATTTCGGTGATAGGTTCGGCCTTTTTCCCTGTGATAATGAGTTCTTTACCATCTTTAATCATCGGATCCGAAAAATCGATGGTTCGTAATCGTTTATCGGTGATCGTTAGGTTAGCGACAGCGACATCACCATAGCCAGACTCTAAAGAGGGAAGTAGATCATCTCGTTGCACGGGGATGATTTGAACATTGAGATAGGGATGTTTCTTACGAAGGCTTTTCTCAAAGTGGTAGAGCATTTCTGCCACGATGCCTTTTGGCTTGCCATCCTCGATGTAATAGAAACCAAGATCGGCAGACACTAGCACTCTAACCGTTCCTTTGGTTTTGAGCACATCCAAGTCACCCATGTAAGGCTTATTGCTTAATGGAGACAGTTCTAATGCGTAGGATAAGTGGCTAAATAGCGATATCCAGATAAATAATAACAACCTACTCACATCCACACTCCATGTTGATGTTTTGTTAAAAGTTATCTTTTGAAGATACCGTGTATTATGCGATCCATCAAGTTTGCAATATGTAGATGAAAAAAAGCGCGCTAGTAAATTAGCGCGCTTTTAGGATTGAGATGTAAGAGGTTTGATTAAGGTAGTGGGTTTAACTCAATCAACTTTTCTGTTCTTAACACAGCGTCATCTAGGCCGAGTTGTTGATAAGCTTTTAGCTGGATATCTAAAGACTTACGCGCAGCAATGGTGTCTGGGTAAGTTTTTTGCAGCTCTTGCGTTCTGTTGATCGCAGCAATCCAAGCTTCGCGGCGTAGGTAGAAATCAGCGGTTGCTAAGTCATACTCTGCTAGGCGGTTCTTAAGTGCGAACATGCGTTTTTGTGCATCTTCAGCATAAGGGCTACTAGGGAAACGTTCGAGTAGTCGCTTGAAGTCAGCAAACGCAAGTTTCACTGGTTCAGGATCTCGGTCACTACGGTCGATATTAAAAATATCGTGCATGAAGTTTCGGTCTTGCGCCATGTGCGTTAAGCCGCGCATGTAAAGAACCCAGTCTTGTTTCTCATGCGTTGGGTTCAAACGTAGGAAACGTGAAATGGTAGCGAGGCCAAGTGCCAAGTCATCATTTTTGTAGTAAGCGTAAATCAGATCGAGCTGTACTTGCTCAGAATAGGCGCCGAATGGGTAACGTGAGTCTAGGGCTTCTAGCTTTTCTATTGCTGAAAGCCAGCTACCGCTCTGCAGTGATTCTTGAGCGTCAGAGTAGAGAACCGATGGTGGTACATCTGGCACTATCTCTTCACTACTTGAACAACCAACCAAGAGTGATACGGCTAATAGACCCGATAAAGTAAGGTGTTTCATGTCAGGCGTCGATTCCTTGAATTAAATATTTCGTAAGCTTCCGTTACTTTCTAACCAGTAACAGATACAATGATGCAATTATTCTATTTTATCCATACTAATGGGTATTAGTCTCACGGTTTTTAAAAAAGTTCGATATGGCTCAGCAGATCACATTAACAGACACAGTAAAAAGCAGCCAGTTAGGTCAACGTTTAGACCAAGCTGTCGCTGAACTATTTACCGATTTTTCTCGCTCTCGCATTAAAGAGTGGCTTCTTGACGGCAAAATCCAAGTGGATGGCGAAGTTATTACAAAGCCGCGCGTTAAGGTTTTGGGCGGTGAAGAGATCATCTTGCAAGCTGAACTTGCAGATGAAGAGCGCTGGGAAGCACAAGATATTCCTCTAAACATTGTCTACGAAGATGATGACTTATTGGTTATCAATAAGCCTCGCGATCTGGTTGTACACCCAGGCGCAGGCACACCGGATGGAACCATACTAAACGCATTGCTTTTCCATTACCCACAGATTGCAGAAGTGCCTCGTGCAGGTATTGTGCACCGTCTTGATAAAGACACAACAGGTCTTATGGTTGTGGCTAAAACGGTTCCAGCTCAAACTCGTCTTGTGCGTGCTCTTGCTAAGCGTCGTATTACTCGTGAATATGAAGCAATTGCAATTGGCAAAATGACCGCTGGTGGTGTGGTAGAGAAAGGCATTAGCCGTCATGCAACTAAGCGTACCTTGATGGATGTAAATGAATTAGGAAAGCCAGCGGTAACTCACTACCGTGTTGCTGAGCACTTCCGCGAGCATACTCGTATTCGTCTACGCCTAGAAACGGGTCGTACTCACCAAATTCGTGTTCACATGTCATACCTTCAGCATCCGCTGCTAGGTGACGTTGCATACGGTGGTCGTGCTCGTATTCCAAAAGGTGCATCTGAAGAACTAACAACAATGATTCGTTCTTTTGATCGCCAAGCACTGCACGCCGTTATGCTTAAATTTGTTCACCCAATTACAGGTGAAGAAGTTGAGTTCCACGCTCCTGTGCCAAATGACATGGTCGTGATGGCTGAAGCGTTACGTGTTGATGCGCGCGAAAACTTGGAAGACGACATTTAATCATGTCGATGATCATCCCTAACTGGAATGCACCAAAAAACGTGAAAGCATTTGCTTCGACACGTTTTGATGGTTTTTCTACTGGTGCGTATCAAGGATTAAACCTAGGTACGCATGTTGGGGATGATGCTTCGCTTGTTGAAAACAACAGAGCCTGGCTCAAGCAACACGCTAATATGCCTGCCGCTCCGGTATGGCTACATCAAACTCACTCAACAGATGTCGTTACGGTTTTACACCCTACGGCAGATATTCTTGATGCTGACGGTGCATTTACCACAGCTAAAGATGTTGTTTGTTCTGCGATGACAGCCGATTGCTTACCTGTAATCCTTACTGATACCAAAGGCACTCAAGTTGCTGCAGTTCATGCTGGTTGGCGTGGTCTTGCTGGTGGCATTCTTGAAAATGCCGTCGCAAAGTTTTCAAACTTAGGTTCAGAGAATAAGATCATTGCTTGGCTTGGTCCTGCAATAGGCAAACAAGCTTTTGAAGTAGGCGATGATGTGTTGGAAGCTTTCGTTAGTTTTGACTCTCAAGCTAAGCTCGCATTTGAAGCCAAAGCTGAACCAGGCAAATGGCTAGCGAATATGTATCAGCTTGCAACGCAACGACTGAACAAAGTTGGTGTAACTTCTGTGACAGACTCTAATCTATGTACCTTCGCTGATGCCGATGCGTTCTATTCTTATCGTCGTGATGGTATTACTGGACGCCAAGCTACTTTTATTTGGTTAGAGTAACCTTTAACTAGTGCAACCAGTCATCCAGCTCATTTATATTTTTATAACAGCTCTATTCTTCATTCTTATCCCTTGAAAATCCGCGTTACCGTATCCATCTTCTAACCATAAGATAAACATATCTAAGAGTAGGAAGGTTGGCATGCGTCTCGATCGATTCACTAGTAAATTCCAAATTGCGATATCTGATGCTCAGTCGCTCGCATTAGGTCGTGATCACCAATATATAGAGCCTGTGCACCTAATGGTGTCTTTGCTTAATCAAGATGGTAGTGCAATTCGTCCATTGCTCACCATGCTGAATATTGATGTGGTTCAATTGCGTTCAAAGCTAAGCGAAATATTAGACCGTGTACCGAAAGTAAGTGGTATCGGTGGTGATGTTCAACTGTCGAATGCAATGGGTACTTTGTTCAACCTATGTGACAAGGTCGCACAAAAGCGTCAAGACACATACATTTCTTCGGAAGTCTTCCTACTTGCCGCAATTGAAGATAAAGGCCCTTTAGGTAACCTGCTTAAAGAGCTAGGTCTTACTGAGCAAAAATTATCTCAAGCTATCGAGCAGGTTCGTGGCGGTCAAAAAGTTGATGACCCAAATGCCGAAGACCGACGCCAAGCGTTAGAGAAGTTCACCATCGATCTGACTGAAAGAGCGGAGCAAGGCAAGCTGGATCCGGTAATTGGCCGAGATGACGAAATCCGCCGTACTATCCAAGTACTTCAGCGTCGTACTAAGAACAACCCAGTCATTATCGGTGAACCTGGTGTTGGTAAGACAGCTATCGTTGAAGGTTTGGCTCAGCGCATTATTAACAATGAAGTGCCAGAAGGTTTAAGAGGCCGACGCGTACTTTCATTAGACATGGGTGCTTTGGTAGCTGGCGCTAAATATCGTGGTGAGTTTGAAGAGCGTTTGAAGTCAGTCCTCAATGAATTGTCTAAAGAAGAGGGCAATATCATTCTCTTCATCGATGAAATTCATACTATGGTCGGCGCTGGTAAAGGTGAAGGCTCTATGGATGCCGGTAACATGCTAAAACCAGCGTTGGCTCGTGGTGAACTCCACTGTGTTGGCGCAACGACTCTTGATGAATACCGTCAATACATAGAGAAAGATCCAGCGTTAGAGCGCCGCTTCCAAAAAGTGCTTGTCGATGAACCAACGGTTGAAGACACGGTGGCGATTCTTCGTGGTTTGAAAGAGCGCTATGAACTTCATCATCATGTAGAAATTACCGACCCAGCAATCGTGGCTGCAGCAACACTATCTCATCGATACGTTTCTGATCGTCAACTGCCGGATAAAGCGATTGATCTGATTGATGAAGCGGCTTCGAGTATCCGTATGCAGATCGACTCAAAACCTGAGTCGCTAGATAAGCTCGAGCGTAAAATCATTCAATTGAAGATCGAGCAGCAAGCTCTTACCAATGAAAATGATGAAGCCAGTGAAAAACGCCTTCGAACATTACAAGAAGAGCTTTCTGACAAAGAACGAGATTTCGCAGAGCTTGAAGAAGTGTGGAATGCAGAGAAAGCCGCGCTTTCTGGCACGCAACACATCAAGTCAGAGCTAGAACAAGCTCGTATGGATATGGATTTTGCGAGACGTGCTGGTGATCTTAACCGAATGTCTGAATTGCAATACGGTCGAATCCCAGAATTAGAGAAGCAGTTAGATCTTGCGACTCAAGCTGAAATGCAAGAAATGACGCTGCTGCGTAATAAGGTCACTGATGCAGAAATTGCAGACGTGCTATCGAAGCAAACAGGCATACCTGTTTCTAAAATGCTAGAAGCCGAGAAAGAGAAGCTTCTTAACATGGAAGGTGTTCTACATAAGCGAGTTATTGGCCAAGCGGAAGCAGTCGAAGTGGTATCGAATGCGATTCGTCGTAGCCGTGCAGGTTTATCTGATCCAAACAAGCCGATTGGATCTTTCTTATTCCTTGGTCCAACTGGCGTTGGTAAAACGGAGTTGTGTAAAACACTCGCGAACTTCATGTTTGATAGTGACGATGCAATGGTGCGTATCGACATGTCTGAGTTTATGGAGAAACACTCTGTTGCTCGTTTGGTTGGTGCTCCTCCGGGTTACGTTGGATATGAAGAAGGTGGTTACTTAACAGAAGCAGTGCGTCGCAAGCCTTATTCAGTGATTTTGCTAGATGAAGTAGAGAAAGCGCATCCTGATGTTTTCAATATCTTATTGCAGGTGCTTGATGATGGACGCTTAACTGATGGACAAGGTCGTACAGTCGATTTTAGAAACACGGTAGTGATCATGACATCCAACCTTGGCTCTTCGAGAATTCAAGAGAACTTCAATACGCTCGACTACCAAGGAATAAAGAATGAAGTGATGGAAGTGGTAGGTAAACATTTCCGTCCTGAGTTTTTGAACCGAGTTGATGAAAGCGTGGTGTTCCATCCATTGGGTCAAGAGCACATTCAGTCGATAGCCGCTATTCAGCTTGAGCACCTTAAGAAGAGAATGGAAGACAATGGTTATGAGCTTGAAGTTTCGGATAAAGCACTCAAGTTAATTTCTCAAGTTGGTTTTGATCCAGTATATGGTGCACGACCTTTGAAAAGAGCGATTCAACAAAGTGTCGAGAACCCGTTAGCGAAAGCGATACTGGCAGGAAAAATTAATCCAGATAAGAAAGTGCAGCTATTAGTAAACAACGACCGCATTATTGCTCACCAATAGTTGAAGTAAGAACGGTAGGTACGATTGGCCGAAATTAAGGCTTAATCGTACCTATTTTAAACGCTTTGTGTGAATAGTGTTCGAACGGTCGCCGGTGGCGGCTTTTTTTCGTTTTTAGCCTTGTATAAAGGATTATTCTCTCTATAATGCGCCTCCGTTGCCAAGGATAACCAAGCGGTTTGAACTGAGTAACAAGACGGTGATAAGCATTTAAGATGCTTTGAAAAATTAGCTGGAAAAAGTGTTTGACACTGGAATCTAATCCGCTAGAATGGCCGTCCACTTCGAGAGGCTCCTTACTAAAAGGAAGGCTCAACAAGTAAAGCTCTTTAACAATTTAA